>JBGPOI010000110.1:0-11769 GCA_041487975.1 Binatia bacterium
CTCTTCATAGCCTGGGAGCCTCCTGACTTTGTCCACCACATAGCCGATCGACGGGTTGCCCATTTCCGCCGGATTGGTTAGCGGCGAGATGATCTGGTCTTCCAACAAGAACTCCCGCCCGTCGTGAAAGAGCAGACGCTGGTAAGCGACGTTGTAAAGAGCTGGAGCGTTCCTTCTGGTGGTTTTGCCATTGATGCCTACCGCCAGGCGTACCTCGTTGACCGTGAACCCTTGGGCCGGAACATGGCACATGGCGCACGACATGGTGTCATTGGGCGAGAGGCGACGGTCGAAGAACAGGCGACGACCCAAAGCGATTTTCTCTGGGGTCAGGGGATCGTTGTCGGGAACGGGCAGGGGAGTGGGAAGGCCGAGGGGAAGGTCTTTCAGTCCGGAGTCCTGAGTCCGAAGTTCGGAGCCAGAGGCAGCGAAGCTTGGACTGATGAGAACGAGACACAAACTTGCGAGCCAGAAGGCGAGGGCATTCATGGCTGTTGACTTGCGGCCGCCCGTTTGTCTATTTCCAGTATTACCGTCTCAATATCGTTCAGCACCAGTTGTGCGCTGAATAACCCTGTACTGTAGATGTTTCGCACGTTGTGCTCGGCGTCGAGTAAATAGACCTTCAAAACGTGGCGGAACATGCCACTCCAGCTTCCGTCTTCCTGCCACAGTTTGGCGACGGACTGATGGAAATCCGCCAGTACCGGTTGGAGGTCCGCAAAAGTCTTGCTCGTGAGAAAATGCCACTCCGTGTGCGGGCTCAGTGTCTCCCGCACCTCGGTCAGGCGTGCGGGGGAGTCGCGCTCGGGATCGAAGCTCACCGAGAGCAGCACGACCCGTCCGGCCAACTCCGGGTGCTCGCTCAAGAGCCGATCCAAGTGTTGCAAAACGGCGGCGGCGAGCGGGCATCCCCCGACGTCCGCGCAGCCCGTGTACATGAACGAAATCACGGCGATTTTGTCGGCGGTCAAGGCGAACAGACTCACCTGCTGACCGGTGGAATCGAGGAGGACATGGTCACTGACCGTTTCGATGGTCGGCAGGGTATACGTGCCTGGCGTTGGGGGGATGAACTGCGGCTGCAAGGCGCTTTGTATGGTAGAGGTCGCAGAGTCACTGTCTTGGGCGATAGTCAAAGAAGGCAGAAGGGGGGTGAGAAAAACCCAGCGGAACAGAAGTAGGGTGGGCACCGCCCACCATTTTGAGCTTGACCGGCAGCCGGGGCGCCGGTAGGCCATGCCCACCCTACGAAAAAAGGAATTGCTTGTTTTCACATGAACGCGACTTAGCGTGTTGCCACTACAGCGGTTGTACTGTCCGTCTTCCTCTCGGTGAAGATCTGGTTCTTATAGAACTGCTCCTGGCCGAAGTGCATGATGTGCGGTCGGCCGAGGTTTTCTTTGTAGAAATCCACGGTGAAGGCCGGGGTCAATTTCTTGCCGTCCCAGGTATAGGCCTTGAGGAACTGCTCGTTAGCGTCGCCCTTCTTATCCCAGTTGGACAGCAGTGAGGAGGTGAAATAGACGCGCTTGCCATCCCAAGACTGCGAGACCATGTTTACCTGCGTGCCGATCTTCTGCTCGTGAATCAGCTTCGGCTTGGTGGGATTGGCTACGTTATACACCCGGCAGAAGCCGTCCAGGAAGGTATTGACGAACAGGGTCTGGTCATCAGCCGACAGACTGATGTCCACCGGCAGCGGCACCTTGGTCGGATCGCCGATATCACCCACGGCTTTGGCGTCGAAGGTACCGTCCGCTTTTTGGCTAATGAGCCAGAGCTTCGCGGTCAGGGCGGTGGCTGTGAAGGCATAATAGTGGCGCGGTTGCAGCGCCCAGCGGATCTCCAGCGGGGCACCGGGGACCTGGAAGGTCTGGAGCGGTGTGCGCGCATGGAAGTCCCACAGGACCATGGTGCCGCCGAAGCGTTTCATCGCCTCTTTGTCGGCGAGCATTTGGCCGAAGTCCATCATGTAGTTATTCCAGCCGGTGAACGACGAAGTCAGCATGCGGTTCAGGTTCGGTTGCACGCGCGCGTCATAGCCGTACTCCGCGCCCTCTGGCATCCACAGTGTCTGAATGTATTTGCCGTCGTTGTTGTATTCGACGAGCCCGGTCTTGCCGCCGTGGTCGGTCGCGTTGGAAAGGCCGGTGATCAGCATGCGGCCGGGCAGGGGATAGAAAGTATGGGGACCGACCACCCCGCCGGAGTCCTGCACGAACGTGTCGATGGTCTTCGCCAGTTTCGGTTTGGCCGGGTCCGTCGCCACATCCACGACAAAGATTTTGCTGTCATCGAGTCCTCCCAACCACAGATAGCGGCGGTCGTCGGAGAATCCGGCATGGTGCGCTTCGTGCCGGCCTCCCACCGAGACGCTTGACACTACCTTGCCGTACTGGTCAGCTTTTTGCGGATTCGCGCCGAGGGTGACCAGTTTGTCTGAGCTGTCACCGATCCCTTCGGCCCCCAGCGTCCATACGTACACGTAATCTTCCTGGCCGGTAATCTTCGGCAGGTAGGGTGACTGGCAGGTCTCGTCCGCCAGGGCCGTCCCTCCCGGTCTTCCCAGCGTAGCCGTGATGAGCAGCGTGAGCCCAGTGAGGCTCAGCCGCCACCATGAATGAACTCGAGACATGTGCTCCTCCTTACGAAATTTTTCATCAGGAAAGGAGCTACCAGATCGGCCCCGTCTGTGCAATGTCAATCGCTCGGGGCATACGTTTTGTCAGGGAAAATTCTTTATGCTAGTGTTCCAAGACTATCGTCAAAGGGCTGAAATCTCGTGTTGAGGAGGAAGCACTATGTCAGAGCACGACAATGGCGATCTGATCTATGACATTCCTGCTCCGGTGAGAGGGCAGACTGCCATCGATCTGGAGACCTATGCTCAGATGTACCAGCGCTCGGTACGAGATCCTGAGGGATTTTGGGCCGAGCAGGCAGAAAAATTTGTTACCTGGTTCAAAAAATGGGACAAGGTGTTGGAGTGGAACTTCCACTCGGCGCACGTCAAGTGGTTCATTGGCGGTACGCTCAACGTTTCCTATAACTGTATCGACCGTCATGTCGAGGCTGGTGCCGGCGGACAAACCGCCCTGATCTGGCAAGGCAACGATCCCACCCAATTGCGCACGCTGACCTACACCGAACTCCTGGAACAGGTATGCCGCTGCGCCAATCTGCTCAAATCCCTCGGGGTCGAGAAGGGCGACCGGGTGTGCATCTACCTGCAAATGATCCCGGAGTTGCCCGTAGCGATGCTGGCTTGCGCGCGCATCGGCGCCGTCCACTCGGTGGTCTTCGGCGCGTTCTCGGCGGAATCTTTGCGTGATCGTATTCAGGACTCGGGCTGTAAAGTCCTGATTACCCAGAACACCGCCCTCCGTGGAGCCAGGACCGATATTCCCATGAAGGCCAATGCCGATGAGGCTGTGGCCCACTGTCCGTCCATTGAGCACGTGGTGGTCGTGTGGCGTACCCGCCACTCCGTGCCGATGAAGACAGGGAGAGACCTCTGGTGGCACGAGGTGATGCCGCAGCAATCTCCCGTCTGTCCACCCGAGCCGATGGACGCTGAAGACCCGCTGTTCATCCTCTACACCTCGGGCTCAACCGGGAGACCCAAAGGGGTGCTTCATACCACCGGTGGTTATCTCGTCCACGTCGCCATGACCCACAAGTACATCTTCGACTACCGGCCGGGCGACATCTTTTGGTGTACGGCCGATATTGGCTGGGTGACGGGCCACAGCTATATCGTGTACGGTCCACTGGCCAACGGGGCCACCAGTGTGATGTTTGAGGGCGTCCCCAACTATCCCGACTTCGGCCGTTTCTGGGAAGTAGTGGCGAAACACAAGGTCAATATTTTCTACACCGCGCCGACCGCCTTACGTGCACTTATGAAGGAAGGAGACTCCTGGCCAGCCCGGCATGATCTGTCGAGCCTGCGGGTTCTCGGCACAGTCGGTGAGCCGATCAAAAGTCCGGAGTGGCACTGGTATTACCGGGTTATTGGCAAGGAGCGTTGCCCGATCGTGGACACCTGGTGGCAGACCGAAACCGGCGGGATTCTCATTACTCCGCTCCCCGGCGCGATCAAGACCAAGCCGGGCTCGGCCACTCTACCGTTCTTCGGCGTGCAGCCCTGCGTAGTTGATGACCAAGGGAGGGAACTGACCGGCACTGGGGTCTCCGGCAACCTGTGCATCAAATTTCCCTGGCCAGGGATGATGCGGACGGTGTACGGTGACCACGAACGGTTTCGCCAGACTTATTTTTCCCTCTATCCTGGGAAATACTTCACTGGCGACGGCTGTCGCCGCGACCAGGACGGCTACTACTGGATCACCGGTCGGGTGGATGATGTGATCAATGTCTCCGGCCATCGCCTGGGCACGGCGGAGATTGAAGGGGCGTTGGGCAAGCATCCGGCCGTAGCCGAGGCTGCGGTCGTCGGCATGCCGCACGACTTGAAAGGACAAGGGATCTACGCCTTTGTTACACTCAAGACCGGTCAACATCCGTCTCCGACGCTGCTGAAGGAACTCATTGAGACGGTGCGCCATGAGATCGGGCCGCACGCCACACCGGACAAGGTGCAGTTTTCCGACGGACTCCCCAAGACCCGCAGTGGCAAGATCATGCGCCGCATTCTCCGTAAGATCGGCGAAGGAGCGCTTGACCAACTCGGCGACACCTCGACCCTGGCCGATCCTTCCGTGGTCGACCAGTTGGTGGCGGGAAGACAGTAAAACTGAAATATGTCATTACATCTCTACAACACCCTCACAGGTAAAGACGAAGAATTCATTCCCCTCACGCCTGGTAAGGTCCGCATGTACGTCTGCGGGGTCACGGTGTATGACCGCTCGCATATCGGCCACGCCCGCGCTCTGATCACGTTTGACGTGATTTATCGCTACCTGCGGTTCCTTGGTTACGACGTCACCTTTGTACGCAACTTCACTGATGTAGACGACAAAATCATTGCCCGCGCCAATCAGCGTGGGATATCGGCGCAGGAACTGTCCGAGCTGTATATCCGCGAATTCGGCGAAGACGTACAGGCTTTACGCTGCCTGCCACCGACACACGAACCACGCGCTACGCATCACATCCCGGAAATGGTTGCGCTCATTCAGGAACTGGAGGCTAAAGGGTTGGCGTACGCGGTGGACGGAGATGTGTACTTTGCCGTGGACCGTTTCCCCGGCTATGGCAAACTCTCCCACCGCCGTCTTGATGATATGATGGCCGGCGCTCGCATCGAGGTCGATGAGCGCAAACATCACCCGATGGATTTTGCCCTGTGGAAGGCTAGTAAACCTGGGGAACCGTGGTGGGAGAGCCCATGGGGAAGAGGACGGCCAGGCTGGCACATTGAGTGTTCGGCCATGTGCAGCAAGTATCTCGGCCAGCCCTTCGACATTCATGGCGGTGGTTCTGATTTGATCTTTCCCCATCACGAGAACGAGATCGCCCAGTCGGAAGGCGCGAAGGGCTGCGCGCTGGCCCGTTACTGGCTGCACAACGGCATGGTGGCGGTCGAAGGCGAAAAGATGTCCAAGTCCCTGGGCAATTTCCTGACGATCGGCGAAGCGTTGACAAAGGTGACGCCTGAAGTCTTGCGTCAGGTGTTGCTCTCGACTCACTACCGGATGCCGTTGGACTTCTCCGAACAGAAAATGGAAGAGGCAGAAAAGGGGCTCACTCGCATATATGAGACGCTGGCGCGGGTTGATGCGGCCGTGCCTGCCGGTTCGGCTTTGCCTGGTGTCACTGAGCGCTTTGATCCTGGCTCGTCTTCTGCCTTGCTGACGCGCTTCCGTGAGGCCATGGACGATGACTGCAACACCGCGCGGGCGCTGGGCGTCATCTTTGAAACTATCCGTGAGCTGAACCGCATGTTGGATGCCGGGCAGACGACCGATCTCGCGGCAAGCCGGCGCGATCTCGCCACTATCGGCACGGTCCTCGGCATCATGAACGAACCTCCAGACGTGTTCCTGCAAGGGAGGACGCAACGGGGCCTGGAGCGCACGCACATCACGGCTGAGGCGATAGAGCAGTTGATCGCCGAGCGGACCGCAGCGCGCAAGGCCCGTGACTTCAAGCGGGCGGACGCCATTCGCGTCCAGTTGGCCGAACAGGGAGTGCTCTTGCAAGACTCGCCTACCGGGACCACGTGGAAGATCGAGGCGAGTGGCAAAGCCACCGTCTCCGAATGACTCGCACGTTCCTGCGCTGGCCCGGTGAAGATACGGGCAAACCGCCTGGCGTACCCCTCACCGACGATCGTTTCGTTGGGCATCCGGCCGTCTGGCAACCAGACGAAGGCTAAGAGCCGCTGATACTTGTCCCGCGGCTGTTGGTCATACTCCCGCTGGACCTCACTGAGGGATCATTGCCCGCTTTCTGATATAACGTGCCTGCGTTCTTTACGCCGCTCTTGTCGACGAAACACGAGAGAGGGGTTGCCGTAGTCCACGAGACACATCAGACAGGGCAGCACCGCCCTGCGTAAGGCGTTGTCTGATCACTCTCCTGACAGCCTCGGCATCGAGATTGAGGACCGAGCAGACGGTGGTGAAGGAAAAGCAGTAGTCGGCATCGGACAGAAACCACTCCCACGTCTCGTGCCTCTGGCGCGCGCGGGCTATGCGGCCCCCGTAGCCTCCGCGGACCTCCAGATACTTGAGAGCATCCTCAAGGATGGCCAGGCACAGGCGGTACAGCCAGCGGTCTGCCGGCGGGTGGATGACCTGCACGGGCAGGATAACGTCGGCGGCAAATAAATGGGTCAGATTCACTCCAGCAAGGTTTTCTGCCTCCACTGCAGCACCTCCTCTCCTTCTTATCGGCACCTCGGCCGAAAACCTTCGCGCCGACAGTCAGGTAAGAAAGGAGGGCGACTGAACAAGGCGGGGGAACACATAAACCAAGGCGCAACACATACGCCTCAGTCCCGAGGGGTATCCGCAGATACCGGACCAACCTGAACGATGTTCAGCACTTTTAGTGATGAAGCCAGTGAGGCGGTACACTGAGGCGGTCTGCCTACGACCCAGTCTAGCAGGGCTTGCCCTGATGTCGAGCAGACCTGAACAGCTACTCACCTACTCTTGCCACTGCTTTTGCAAGGTCCTGAGGAGATGGCTCGCGCAGTAGACCTTGTCCTTATGCTCGCTGACTGCCTTGGCGGGACAGCCGGTCCAGCTACAATGTTGGGGAGGTTCCATGTGGGACAGGCGCCTGGGCTGCGATTTGTTTTGCAACTGTGATGGGCTCGCGAATCGGGACGTAAACTGGGCCATGAGACTGTTCCTCTTCTTTCTGCTACACGGCCGCAGCCTGCACGGTAAGGTTGGCGTAGCAATTTATAATACCCCCATTCCCCTTGCCCGGATAGCCCTGAGCCTACGAAAAGATCCCCGATCCTGGCTCACTTTTTGGCGACTGCGGCTTTTGGGGCACGGTACTTCTCCACCCGCCGTTACCGGTAGGCCTCAGCGCGCCTCACCCAGGTTGCTTTTCCTACTTGGGAAGTGAACTCCCGACAATATGCCGGGTAGAGATGTACGGAAAATGCTGCGTCCTCCAGATGAAGTCATCGCAGTTCAGAACTTGGCACGGAGCCGAGGATCCGTCTGCCTTCCGCGACGGTTTCGTCGTGCACTCGTTCCAGAGCCTCGTTGCTCCCACGGCACCCCGCCACCACCCGTTCACTCCAGTCGAGATACTCTTGCTTGCGCTCCCCTGACCACTCTGCCGGTGGCGTGTGGATAAGGCTGCGCACGTTGGCGATCTTATCGGCGAGTTTGATGAGCTTGGCACGTGTCGAGAGGTGGGGAGCGTGTTCAATTTGCAACCGCTTGCGCTCCGCCTTTGGCAGCCGTTTGTCGTCGGTTACCTCCTCCACGAGGTGGCGGACCTCGGGACCGAATACGGCCCCCAACTCTGCTGGAGTTGTTTGGGTATCCTCCAGCGTGTCGTGGAGGATGGCGGCCTGGAGCGTGACCCCGTCAATGATACCCCCCTCACGGGCGAGGAGTTCCGCCACCTCGATGAGGTGGTTGATGTAGGGCGAAGCCTCCACTCCTTTGCGGCGCTGGTCTCGGTGTTTGTCAGCGGCAAAATGGAGTGCACGCAAGAGGACCACGGCGATGTGGGATGCTGCCAGTGTGTTCATCGAGCCTCCGGTACGGTGCCCAGCCGGTTGCGGCATGGCGTCTCTCCATCCTTCTTCAGCGATACCCTGCAATAACAAATCGGCGATGATGCGGCTCTCCGGTAATTTGAGTGCGCCTGCGGTAATGTTTGCTTTGTATCTCACTACGACGGCGAAGAACGCTAAGTCACGACTGAGGTTTTGCCGGAACGTGCTCCCTTTGCGCCCGGAACCCTTGCGTGCCTTTTCCCTACTTCGAGAACCAAACTCTACTGTGCTGGCTCCCCAGGGTCAAGAGAAAAAGGCTCTGCCGGAATACCGCTCTGACGGACTTGCACTTTCACGACCGTCGCCATACCTTTGTCACCTGGAAGGTCCGGGAGGGTGGGACTACGAATGCCTCATGGCCATTACTGGCCACACGGCTTTTGCTGTCTTCCAGCGGTACAACAACCCCAGCGAGGAGGACAGTAAGGCGGTGGTACTGGCCGACCCGCTCAGAAAGGTGGTAGGGTGAGCGACGTGAAAAATTTCCGCACATGGTGCACACACAAACCTTCCTGTTTGCGTCTGAGTCCGCTAAGTGCCTGATTTTCCCTATCGCGCCTGTAGCTCAATTGGACAGAGCACCGGGCTTCGAACCCGTAGGTTGGGAGTTCGAGTCTCCCCGGGCGCGCCTTATTCGCGAGCGAGCCATCACGCGGACTCGGCGTCCGCTGTCACGTGGTGGCAAGACTGACAAGAGGAGTGCTGATGAGTATCTTGAAACGCATCCTGAAAGGCGGTCAATCACAGCCTGAGAATCCGCCGGCCAGGCCAGCGCCAAAACCCACACCGACCGCTCAGCGGAACACGGAGCAGGCCCCACTGCCTCCGCCGCGGGCGCGGAATAATTATGTGGTGGTAGTGCTGGATAGCTGTCGCTACGATTCGTTCATGGCGGCGGCGCCCCGCACGTTGAGCCGCCTTGGTGAGGTGGAGCGCCGCTGGAGCTATGCGTCATGGACGGCTCCGTCTCATTATAACTTGCTGATGGGCTTGCTGCCGCACTCGAGCCCGCAGCATGTGTATGCGTCGGAATACTACAAGCGTGACTTTCTCAAATATAACGAGCGCCTCGGGGCCGAACAGGTTGAATTCAAAAGCTTGGTTCCTCATCTCTTTTTGCCGACGTTCCTCAAACGGACACTGGGCTACCAGACTCATGCGCTGGTGTCCTTGCCGGTGCTCAATCCCGCCACGCCAATCAATCGAGACTTTGACTCGTTCACGTTGATGCCGAAGCATAACAATATGGCTGCGATGATTGACCGCATGACGTTCTCGCCTGAGCGTCCTTCTTTTTACCTGCTCAACGTAGGGGAGACGCATTACCCGTATGCACTGCCCGGTGAATCAGAAAACCAGTGGCCGAAAATCCACGGCGTGCATGGCGTCTTCAAGCACCTGGACGACTTGATCGTGGGCGGCAAGCTGATCGAGGAAGAAGGGGAGGGTGACCGATTCTTCGATCAGGACAAGCTCGACCAGCTGCGTGCGCGTCAGATTGACGCAGTTCGCTATCTCGATGAGGTCTTCACGCGGTTGTTCGATGTCCTACCGCCTAACACTTATGTCACGGTGACCGCTGACCACGGCGAGTTGTTTGGTGAGGAAGGATATTTTGGTCACGGCCCCATCAATCACGAAAAGGTGTACGAGGTGCCGTTCGTTGAAGGGAAGGTCCGCTAGTCGGCCTCCTTTTGTTTACTCTCCCTCCTAACGGAGGGGTGCTATGCCTCTCGCTGCACTATCGTGGTCACGCAGGACTTGCACCTGCGGCCGTTCCGGGGGAGACAGTGAGAGAATATAGAATACCAGATCCCACAGTTCGGTGGGAGAAAACACGTCACGATATGACGCCATTGGCGAGCCATCCATGCCAGTGGAGAGACGCTGGAACACGTCCTGAGGTAAGTGGCCGCCACGGAAGCTCCATTTGTTCGTCAGATCGCGTGGAACGATCAGGTCTCCTTCAGCGGTTTTGAGTTCTTTCCCAGCGCGGCCATCCCCTTTGCCTGTTTCTCCGTGACAGCTTCCACATCCGGATTCTCGGTAGAGTTTTTCTCCCTGCGCGACGCGTTCCGTCGTCGCAGTAGGTGGTGAGGGAAGTGGCAGCACGTCGCGTGGTGTATCCGTGGCGAAACGGGGGGAAAAATGTTTGAAGTACGCCACGACCGCCCGTCTTTCCGCTTCACTGAGAAACAGTTCCCAAGCTGGCATCGTACTGCCGGGCAGACCAACAGTGACCGTGCGTAGCAAGTCCTCATCGCTGGGCAATTGGCCGGTGAGAGTCAAGCGATAGCGGAACAGGCCGCGAGTGAAATCGCGTGGCTGTGGTCGCAGGGTTGTGGCCAGCAGCCCTTTGCCGTCGCCGTTGAGCCCGTGGCAACCGCTACAGTGATGATCGTATACCACGCGACCGTGGAGGGGTGCGTCCGACGTTTTTACGCCAGGAGTGTTGGCCACCGGGATGACCGGAGCTGATTGTTCCTGCGGCCTGGAGGTGGCGGCGTCGTCGTGGTGCTGTTGGTCGTACATCTGCAAGAATGCGGACACAGAACAGTCGGTCAGGACTGATCGAAGGTCAAGCAATAAGCGGGGGGCTGAGTAGGTGACAACCCGGTCTGGTCCTAGAGTCATCGAGACACTCTGGCCATCTGGAGCAACCACTGAGAGCCGAGCCTGGAGCAGCGGTGCGGAGGGGCTCGAAGGGGCAGTGATCGTCTGGAAGAACTGCTGCCAGGGGGCAAGGCTGTGTGCGTCGAGCAGAGACAGTCGCTCAGCGATATTGATCCCGTACACGCCGCCGCGCGTGGCAAAAAAAGACGCGAAGTCCAGGTCGCGCCAGTCTCGTTCAGCGAGGAGGTGGGCGAGCGCCTGCCCGAACGGCGAGATGACCACCCGTTCCCAAGGAGTTCCAGAGGCCCAGCGGAACACCATTCCCCTGGCTGCTTGCTTGGCGGAATTCGTCCTGAGACCGACCAGAGAGAACGTGGCGATCTGCTGGGCCTGGACCCAGGACAGAAACGCCGGCCAGCGCGGATCGTTGGCCTCAAGCGTGAGAGCATCGGAGCGCAAGTCAGTGTGGGGATTAAAGCTGGTGCGAATACCGGTGCAATGTTGTTGCCACGAGGTGCCGACCCCGCCCGTATTACCGGCGCAGACGGGGGTGGCCAAAATGAGGAGGACGAAGAACGCGGGAAAGAACAAGGAGCGCGTGTCTAACCAAATCCCTCCTGTACGATCACCTATCCCCCACAAAAATGGACAATGCCCCTGGATTACCGTCATCATGCTGGACGACGCCCTGCCGTGGCCTTATTCTCTTCTTTTCCCAAGAGTTGCTGACGCAACGCTTCAGCGTCCAGGTTGAGATTTTCACAGATGCTCTCAAAGGAAAAGAGCCAGGTGCAGTCTCGCTGAGTTATCCATTGGACCGCCTCAGAAGCCGGGCGCGAACAGCGTTGGGAAGGACGGAAAAATCCTTTCTCCAGACAGGTGACCGCGTCTTGCAAGATCGCCAGCATAAGACGCTTTTCCGGGGTATCCTGGTA
>JBGPOI010000111.1:0-11740 GCA_041487975.1 Binatia bacterium
GGGTTTCAGGCCCAATACGCTGCAGGCGGGGACAGGTTTGTGAAAGCCCTTGAGGACCAGTGGTCCCACTTCTTCGGTCTCGACTATGTCCTCGACTTCTCCTGCCACCCGCGACGAAATCAGGATCTGATTGCCCTTCGCCTCACCACAGAGGCGCGCGGCGAGGTTGGTCACGGTGCCGATGGCGCCGTAATCCCAACGCCCCTCAAAACCGATAGCGCCGATGGTGGCATACCCTTGGGCAATCCCAATCCCCAAGGTGAGATCGTAACCCCGTCGGAGCCACCTGGCGCTCAATCCCTGTACGCGCTCGCGCATAGCGAGCGCCATCCGGAGGGCGTGCTCAGCCGGGTTTGGCACCGGCACCGGGTCATTGAAGAAGATCATCATCCCGTCGCCGGTGAACCGCTCAAGCGTCCCCTCGTACTCGAGAATCAGTCGCCCCATCTCGGCGTGATAGTCCCTCAGCACGCCCATCACTTCCTCCGGCTCGGCCAGTTCGGCGAAAGTGGTGAATCCCCTGAGATCGAGGAAGACCACCGTGACCTCGCGGCGGTGGGTTTTCAGAGGGTCCTCCGTGCCGCCGGCGACGATCAGCTCGGCAAGCTGTGGCGAGAAGAAGCGTTTGAGCCGACTGAGCTGTTCCACCATCCGGTACATCCGGGCGTTTTCAATCGCGGTGGCAGCCTGGTTCGCCACAATGCTGAGCAAGATCTCGTCCAACTCGTCAAAGGCATTGGGCTTGGGGCTTTCAACCGCAAGCACTCCTATGAGCCGGTCCTTCACTAATAGTGGCATTGCCAGCTGACTGTGGACGTTCGGGAGACCCGGCAGCTTCGCCGTGGCGTGGCTCAGGCCCTGTTGACCAGCCTCCTCGAGCTTCGCCCGCACGGCCATGAGATAGTTGACACTGGCGCCAATATTCCCGATCCGCAGCATTTTTTTACGCTCGGCGACAACACCAATAACCCCGTGCCCAAATGCGATCTCAGCGCCAACCGCGGCCTGGTCGTAGCCACGGCTCGCCACCACCCTGAGCCGGTCTGCCGACTGGTCCTTGAGCAGGATCATGGCGTGTTGAAACCCGAGGATCCGGTCCATGGCGCTGAAGAGGATCTCAAGGATACGATCCAGATCCAGCGTGGAGGTAATCTCGGAGGAGATCTGTTGAATGATCCGGACTTCGTTGCTCTTCCTGGCCAGCTCGCGGTTGAGCCGGTCAATGATCTGCTGGTTCTCGGCGATCTGTTTCTTGATCTCCACAGGTGTTTCTTGCTCTGCAGCCACTAGACGCCTCATTCCCCTCAGGCGGCCCCGCTGCCCATGCCGATCTCTGCCAGCGGAATGCGCTCGCCGACATTCTTGGTCGCGGAGATTACCCGGTAGATGTCGGCCGCCTTGAGCTTAAAAATACCCTTCATTCCCGTCATCGAGGCAATGGCTTCAATCTGCATATCCATAACGTCAAACACCGGGCCGCTCGTCTCGGAATGATCATACTCGATCTCGAGATCCCAGCTCTCGAACGTCTCCGGGTTGATCACCCATGCGAGGGCGCGGGGATTCTCCCTAATGTTTTTGCTCGTCTTGCTGAAAAACTGGTACGACAGCGCCACATGGTCAGGGTCGACATAGTAGACCTGTGAGATTACCGTTACATTCGGCGTGCCGTCGAGGGCACAGGTCGCCACCTGCGACGGTATGACCCCCTGCGTTGCTGGCTTGATCTCGTCCGGCAAGATCCCCATACGACTCTCCTATCTTAGCTGATCTTCTTCCCGGCCTCGGGTCCGGGGGTCTGCAGGAAGATTTCCTCCGCGCGAAAGGTGATCGCCACGGCTGGCTGATACGCAAATCCCAGCACAAGCGGTTTCGCAATCTGTTCAGGATAGCCTGCCTGGAGCAGTGCGGAGAGCAACTTGGACCTGTAGACCTCCTGCACCGCACGCTCTTTCGCGTCGGCGGGGCGCGAAGAAATATAGACGCCTTTCAACTGGTAAGCCTCGTGTGTGGCCAAGCCTACGGCCAGCGCAACTCTGCCGTTGCTCTTGAGGTCGCTCAGGATTCTCTCGGATCGACTCTCGGGAACGAAAAACGTAATGGTCTCCCGGTCGGGATGAACGACGGCGCCGATCACAAATGCTTGGGCAGGACAAAGCCTCTCGTCGCGAGTCCCAGCGTGCATAAAAGCCGGTCCATGAATGACTTCTATAATTCGATCAGGTATCATCCGTCCCTTCCTTAGAGCACGAGATCAAGCCGGGGTAAGTAGCTAGACATTATCATAGCAGCAGCGCACGGGTCAAAGCGAAACAGCAGCGACCCGTCAGAAGGCTCCCCCGTGGGGAGGGCGGCAAAGTAACCTGGATTCCGCTGCATCTGGGCCACGTCGCTGACCCTCTAATATGCCGAGAGCCCACCGTCGGCCGGGATGATAGCACCAGTAATCATCCGCGCCTCGTCCGACGCCAGAAAGAGGGCGATACGGGCAATGTCTTCGGGCTCTCCCACAGAAAACGGATACCGCTTCAACTGTGCCTTGATAGCCTGTGCCTGAGGGGTAGGAGCAGGCGCATCCCGGTCGTCGCCGAAGCGCGACTTCACCCGCTCGGTCATTATCAGCCCCGGACCGATCGCATTGGCGCGGATGCCGTATTGGGCGTATTCGCCGGCCAGCGCTTTGGTCAACGCAATAATGCCACCCTTGGCCGCGACATAAACGTGGGCGGGAAACGAACCGCGCAGCGCGGCCACCGAGGTCATGTTTACGATCGCTCCCCCACCGGCTTTGATGAGTTCAGGAATGCCGTGGCGACAGCAGAGAAACGTGCCCAACAGATCCAGCGACTGAGTATGCTGCCACACCCACATGTCCACGTCCGTTACCCGCTTATCTTGCGCCACCGACCCACCTGCACAGTTGTAGAGGACATCGAGCCTGCCATAGCATGCGACGGTCTGCTGAATGGCATTCTTGACGCTCTCTTCTTTCGTCACATCCGTTTCGATAAAGCTCGCCTCGCCTCCCGCCTCACGCACTGCCTGTTCGCTGGCGCGGCCCAGCTCCGGTTTGAGTTCAGCAATTACCACCTTAGCTCCCTCTTGCGCAAAAAGCTGGGTGGCCGCCCGGGCGATGCCCGAGCCTGCTCCGGTAATAAACGCTACCTTTCCTTGGAATCGTCCCATGGTCGAGTCCTCCTTACTTCAGTACAGCACCCGCTCTTCCTTGAGTCTGGCAATCTCTTGGTCGGAGTAACCCAGCACGTCACGCATCACCTGATCGGTGTCTTGTCCTAACAGCGGTGCCGGCGCACGCACGCCATTGGGCGAGTGCGTCAGGAGCCAGGGAATCCCCGTGTGCGTCCGCACGCCGACTTCGGGATGCGGCAGTCGGACAAAAAAGCCGCGGGCGTTGAGCTGCGGATCCTCAGCCAGATCTTTGCTATTCATCGACGGGAACGCCGCAACGCCCGCGACTTGGAGGATGCGCGTAACTGCCCATTTGTCGCGCTGTTCGGTCCAGGCTGTCAGCAGCTGTTCCAGTTCATCTTCGTGTGCTTTACGATCACGCGCGGTGCGAAACCGGCCAGCGGTGGCAAGCTGCGGCAGCTCGATTGCCTGACACAAGGCCTGCCACTCTTCGTCCGTGCCGCAGGCGATCGACACCCACTCGTCCTCGCCCGCGCAACGAAAACAGTTGTGGGGTGACATCCAGGGATCGCGGTTGCCTCGCCGCGGCGGCTGGGTGCCATTCATCACATAATCCATCCAGCCTTCAGGCACTAACGCGGCTACCGCCTCCCACAGTGACACATCAATGTATTGGCCTTGGCCCGTGCGCTGGCGCGCCGCCAGCGCCGCGCAGATTGCGACGGCAGCGTTGATGCCGGCATTGGGATCCCCGTAGGAAATCCCCACTTCCTGTGGGGGACCTCCCGCATAGCCGGTCAGCGAAGAGAGGCCAGTCAGCGGCGCAATGGCTGGACCATACGCCATATAGTGGCGCTGCGGACCGGTATGTCCATAACCGGAGATGGACGCCATAATGATGTCCGGCTTGATTTTTTTAAGTTCTTCGTAGCCCAGTCCCAGCTGGTCCATCACGCCAGTGGCGAAGTTCTCAACCACCACATCACTTTTCCGGATCAGCTCTTTAGCGAGGGCAATGCCTTCGGGTTTCGTAAAGTTCAGGAGCAGACTCTTTTTCCCCTGAGCCCACTGGTTGAAGAGGGCGCAACGATTCACGCCGGGCTTCATGTCCGCCGGACCGATCGGCAGCCGCCGGGTCAGATCGAGGCGGGCTTGGGATTCGATTTTGATCACCTCCGCGCCCAGATAAGCGAGATGCACGGTGCAGAAGGGGCCAGCCCACACCCAACTAAAGTCCGCCACCCGCACTCCTTCCAGGGGGAGACAGCTCTGAGAGGACTGAGGACTGAGGACTGAGGACTGAGTTTGTGGACGATTCAGAGCCGAAACCGCACCGAGAACTTCTTGGTTATGCTCTCCTAACAACGGAGCGGGACGGCGCATCCGCCACCAGGGCTCATGGAGTTGATAGGGTGGCCCCAGGTGCGTGAGAGTTCCTGCACGGGGATGCGTCACGGGAACGAAGAAGTTTCTCGCGCGCAGCTGTTCCTGCGCGGCAAGCTGGGCCATGCTCAACACCGGCGCAAAACAAATGCGCCTTTCCTGCCCGGCGCGAAACAGATCTGCCACCCGCCAACCTTTGATCCATTCGTTCAGGTACGGCTTTAACACCTCCTGGTTTTTTGTTCGCTGAGCGGCATTGCGGAAAATCTCCCGGGTGCCCCACTCAGGGTTGCCCATCAAGGCCAGCAGCCGCTGCCACTGGTCTTCTTCCGCAACCGCGACAAAAATGCGGCCATCCTGACACTCGAAGATTCCCCAGGGGTCCTGCAGACGTTTCCCCAAGCGCGAGGCAATCCGACCTAGATAGGTGTAGGAAATGAAATGGTGCTCCAGAAACGACGCGGTATACGCTTGAACGGAGAAGTCGATGTGTTCGCCCTTCCTAGTCTGCAGGGCACGGTAGTAGGCCGCCAACGCTGCCGTGGCGGCAGCCAGCCCGCCTTGAAAATCGGCCTGATGACCTGCCGCTTTGAGCGGCGGCAAATCCGCACGGTCTGAGCCACCAGGACTGAGCCACGCCCAGCCACCACCGTGCGCCAGGGTGAGCTCATACGCTTTGTAGTCCTTGTAGGGGCCGGTTAAGCCAAAGGGAGTGATCGAGCACATCACCAAGCGAGGATTGACCTCACGAAAAGTGCTGTAGTGAATCCCCAGTGCCGCCATCTGGGTGGGTGGGTAATTATGAATGAGAAGATCAGCCCAGGCCACGAGGCTGGACAGTGTGTTCGGATCCTGGCGCAAGTCCAGGGTGATGCCCTGCTTATTGGTATTCAGATACAGGAAGAGGCCACTCTTTTCTGGATCAACAATCCCGCCAGGAAACGGACCACGCTGGCGAGCGCGGTCACCTGCAGGTTCTTCGACTTTGATCACCTCGGCGCCGAGATCGGCCATGAGCTTAGTCGCGTACGCTGCGGATACCATATGCCCGAGTTCAAGCACTTTCACTCCTGCCAATCCTTGCATGCACTCTCTCTCCTTTTTCGCTATTGCCCTGCCTCTACGAAAGCAGCGCAGTTTGACTTCTCCTTTACTCCCATTGCCCCATTGTCGGCAAGAGAAACGCTTCTTTGAATCCCTTTCTAGTAACGGCAAGAAGATGATAGAGAGAGGGAACGGGAATACATTCTTTCACAGGAGGGTAGGTCTATGGCACAGGATCTCGAAGCACGAGTGAAGGCCCTGGAGGCCACGGTACAGGAACTCCGCGACCGGGAGGCGATCCGGGACCTGCGCTACCGTTATCATGAGTATGTCAACGAGGGAAAATTCGCCGACATTGCTTCCCTCTTTACCGAAGAGGGAGAGTTAGATTTCGGACACCTCGGACGGGCGAAAGGAAAGGCAGAGGTGCTTACCTTTTTTCAACGGTCCGCGAGTTCGGCGACACAAGCCAGTAGTCAGCAACCTCTGCGAGGCATCTCCTTCGTGAAGCAGTTCATTCACAATCATATCATCCAGGTGCAAGGTGACCGGGGGACGGGATTCGCGTATCTGGAGGCGAAACCGATTTACAACGGGGAGAGTTTTCTGGTGGCCGCCCGCTACGACGACGAGTACGTCAAGCAAAACGGCCAGTGGAAGTTTACCAAGATGAGTCTCACTCCCTACTTCATGGTACCACTACGTGAAGGCTGGGCGCAGGAGGACCGGATCAAAATGGGACGATAGTTGCGCATCCAGCGTGACAGCGCTGGCGGAGTGGTATCTGATGAGTCTTGCTGCGGTGGACAGAGACCTCGCTGCGGTGGTCTAGCGGCTGCGGTCGCCGGAGCTCTTCACACCAGCCGTGGACGGGGTTCCCGGAGTAGATGGACAAAAAACGTTGCTAAGTTCTTTCTGACACTGGCGGTGAAAAATTGGCAGTGAATTGCTGAAGGCTCAGACTCACTGCAGCCCCGCCTTGCGCAGAGCGTCATGCATGTGCTTTTCTGCTTCTGGTTGGTCTTTGAAGGGACTTGTTTGCATATAAACCTCCAGAGAAAAATTAGGATTGAGCCGCAGGATTTCTGCTACCTCAGCCCGGGCTTTCTCTTCCTGACCTAACGAACCAGAGCAGGCAGCCAGGCAAACGTGGGCCCACAGTAAATCGGGGTTGCGGGTGAGGGCTCTCTTCTGGGCTGCAATCGCCTCCTCAGAGCGTCCCGTCTCGCAATAGGCAAAGCCTAAGGTGAATAAGTAGAAGGCCGGATAATGGGGGTTGAGGCGCATCGCCTTCTCCATCAACCCAATGGCTCCCTTCCGCCTCTCCGTAAATGACAGAATATGCGCCAGCGCTACATAGCTATCAGCATCATTAGGATCGAGGGCAATGGCCCGCTCTACCTCGGCGATGGCCTGCTCATGCTGCCTGTTTTTCCACAGATAGACCTGGCCCAATACCGCGTGGGCCAGGGGTAGGGAGTCATCCAGGGCTACGGCCTTTTGTGCCAGCTCAAAGGCCTGATCCAGAGATTGGGGGTCATGGCTCCATTGCCAGGTCCAATCCGTCAAGTGGATCCAACCCAGGGCCGCGTATGCCGCCGCATACTTTGAGTCCAGCTCAACAGCTTTCTCAAACATTTGCCGTGCCTGGGCATTGGCTTCCTTTGTGAAGCGGGAAAAATACTCCTTCCCGCGCAAGAAATAGTCATAGGCCTCCAGGTTACCCGTGTATCTGCGCACTAAGCGCTCTTGCTCCCCCTCGGCCAGCTTCACCGCCAAGGCCGCCACAATCTTCTGCACAATCTCATCCTGCAAAGTGAAAATGTCTTTCAGCTCCCGGTCATAGCGCTCCGCCCACAGGTGACCTCCCGTGGTGGCATCTACCAGCTGGGCCGTAACCCGCACCCGGTTGTCCGCCTTGCGCACACTGCCCTCCAGCACATACCGCACCCCTAACTTCCGGCTCACCTCCTCCACATCCACCGCCTTACCCTTGTAGGTGAAGACGGAGTTACGGGCGATGACGAACAGGTCCGAGAGCTTGGAGAGGTCAGTGATGAGATCCTCGGTCATGCCGTCGCTAAAATACTCCTGCTTCGGGTCCTCACTCATGTTGACAAAGGGCAACACGGCAATGGAGGGCTTATCGGGTAACGCCAGCGCAGGCTCAGGCTGAGTGACGAGTGATGAGTGACGAGTGATGAGTGGGGGAAGAAAGGGATACAGGAGAGTCACGATCCCTCCAATGATGAGCAGCCCCACTGCCACAAGTGTAGTCCGGGTTAGGTGGGCGGCAGCCAGCCTACGGTTCTGCGATGTTGTAGGGGCAACCCCCTGTGGTTGCCCTGGGGAAGGAGGCTCTGGGCGGCCACGCAGGGCCGCCCCTACAAGAGGGGCAGCAGCCGCAGGCTCTAGCACCACCCGCCACGCTCGCACCGGCTTGGCGATGTTCTTGACCGTCTGCTCGCCCAGATACTCGTAGCTCAGCGCCAGCTTGTTCTCGATCTGGTCGTAGACGGTCCCCGAGATGCAGATGCCGCTAGGCTCGGCTAAGCCTTCCAATCGCGCCGCAATGTTGACTCCGTCACCGTAAATCCGCTCCCCTTCGACAATCACATCGCCGACGTTGAGGCCAATGCGAAACTCCATCTTGCACTGGTCAGGCAGTTCAGCATTCCTCACTTTGAGTTCGTGCTGCACCTCCACTGCGCAGCGCACGGCATCCACCGCACTGGCAAACTCGGCCAACAGGTTATCCCCTGGCGAGTCCACCACTCGACCCCGATGCTGCTGGATGAGCGTCGTCATCACCTGCCGGTAGGCCGTGAGGGTACGGATAGTCGCCTCCTCATCTTCCCCCATGAGGCGGCTGTAGCCTTTGACATCGGCACTGAGGATCGCGGTGAGCTTACGTTCCATACTCACCTCCCCGGGGTGATTATCCTGCCGACTCCTCCTGTTTGTCAAATGGCGCCAGGATCTTGCCGGATGAGCGACCCTTCACTCCTGGCTTTCCTTGAGGTGCGCGTTGAACCAGGCAACCAGGCGCCTGATTATGTCACGCCGGTGCTCCGGCTGGGCGATCAAATGGCCCTCGTTGGGGTAGATCACAAATTGCGTTTTCACCCCCAAGGTCTTCAAGGCGTGCCAAAACTCGTAGGACTGCGGCACCGGGCACTCACTGTCACGCTCTCCTACCAGGATGAGCGTCGGTGTTTTCACGTTCTTGATGAAAGTAATCGGTGAGCTTTTAGCATAGACCGCTGGATCATCGTAGACCGACGCGCCGAAGTACGGCATCAGCCACTGGTCAATCCCGTTTTGCCCGTAGTAGCTCTGCCAATTCGCAATCCCGGCGCCAGCGACGGCAGCACGGAACCGGTTAGTCTGGGTCACCGCCCACATCGTCATGTAGCCGCCGTAGCTCCACCCGGTGAGGCCAATGCGGTCAGTATCCACTGGCAACGTCTTCACTACTTCCTCTACACCCGCGAGAATGTCTCGCAGGTCTCCGTAGCCAAAATCTTTGACATTGGCTTGCGTGAAGGCTTCTCCCTGGCCGTAGCTCCCTCGTGGATTGGGAAACAGCACAAAATACCCCTCGTGAGAAAACACCGTCAAGCCAAAAAAGGTCTCTGGCCAGGCAGGTCTCGTAGCCCAGGCAGGACCACCGTGCACCTCGACGACCATCGGATAGCGCCGGTTGGGATCGTAGGAGCGAGGATACAGCAGCCAGCCCTGCACATTCATCCCGTCGCTGGTCCAGTGCAGGCTCTTGGCTTCACCCCAGCTCGGATGGATGTTTGAGTTGGCGTGAGTGAGTTGTTTCCAGTCTCCGATCGACCCGGCCCACACTTCCGGGGGTTGATGGAAGGAGTGGCGGATGACGGCGCAAGTTTTTTCGTCTCGGGCCAGCGACAAGGAGGGCGAGAAGCTCAAGACTTCACCCTCGGCCTCGATGGTTTCGGACCCTATCCAGAGTTTGGCAACCTGGCCGCTTTCCGGATCAACTGTGGCAATGCCACTGGAACCATCAACGTAGGCGGTGAACAGGATCTGTTGCGATGCAGGCAGCCAGGCCAGCCAGCTTGCCGATGCTTTCATCCCCGCGGTGACGTTGCGTGGCTCGCCGCCGGTCGCCGACATAACGAAAATGTCACCACCGGTTATGGCTTCATCACTCTTGAGTCCGCCGATAAAGGCGATGTTCTTTCCATCGGGTGACCATCGTGGCTTGGCGATCTGCATGGGCGGTGTCACGATCGAGTGCGTCTCACCGGAGGCAACGGCAATCGTATAGAGCTGCGCGATCCAGTAGTTGTTGTCACCTGAGCCATGCGCGGCGGTGGCAACGAAACTGTTGCCGTCGGGTGACCAATCGTACTCGTACACATACAGGTCAGCAGGGGAGATGTGCCGTACGCGACCCGAGGTCAGATCCACAGTGATGAGACGTTGTTCATAGACATGCTCCTCGATGACGCCGGTCTCTGGGGTCCGAGGCTCCAGCGGTCCCTGCGCTTGTGGGGCATTTTCGGTAAAGAGGAGGGAAAGGACTTTGCCATCGGGCGACCAGCGCGGCTTGGCAAGAGCACCGGTCAGGTGTGTCACCTGCCTGCCGCTGCTACCTCCAGCGGTCACGACATAGAGTTGCAACTGGCCGGGCTTCTCTCGATCCGACAGGAAAGCCAGGCGGCTGCCATCAGGCGACCAGGCAAGGTCGTGCTCAACCCGCGCCGCAGTGCCCTTCCCGCCCGTGACCCGGCGTACGGTGGCGGAGGGAGAGCTGAGATCTAGCACAGAGATGGCGGAAACCGGTGCACGAGCCTTGTCCTTTTCTTGGAGGGATTCGACCCACGCCACCTGCTTCCCGTCGGGCGCAATTGCTACTTCGGTGAACCTGCGCACAGCAGCAATCTGCTCCATCACCTGATCGAGTGAAGATGGCGGCTCCGGGCGCGTCTGGCCAAGAACCACCGTTCCAGACAGTCCAAGGACAGAAAGCGCAGCGACAAAGCAGGTGAGTTCGCTAGACATACAAAGTCTCCTCCTAAAAGGGACAGGTATGATCGTCGTCGGTCATTATAGCGGTTCTTAGTTGTGTATGTCCCTCTTGTAGGGGCGCTCCTTGTGATCGCCCGTGGAGGCGCAGGCAGCGGGGTGAATACCAGATTCACCCCTACGGTTGGTGTTGGGTCTCATCTGAATGAGAGCTGATGGGGCTCTACTGGGAAGTCGGCAAAGCCGTTGCTGTTACGGGCTGTTAGTAGGAAAGCGCATGAATCCCATCTGCTCGAAATGATGATCAAACGCAAAGATGTGCTGGAGGCCAAGACTGTCCATCACGACTTTGGTCGTACAGTCCGTGAATGACCAGGTTTTGTCCTGGTTGAACCGTGCAAAAACCTCCCAGGCCGCCTTCTCAATCTCTTCGCTGATATGGACAACGGTCAGCACGCTCCCAGCTTGCATGCGGTCGATGGTGCCTTTGAACGCGACCGTGCGCGCATAGCCGACGTTCTGTAGTAGCAAGGTGTAACACTCATCCAGGACAAAATTGGTGACATACAGTGACATGCGCTCCTGCCTGAGGAGCGCTCGATAGCGGATGGCGGCAGCGTGGTTGCTGTCGCTACTATCTTCGAGTGCATCCCAGGCGCTGGTGTCAACAAACACGGCACGCATCTTCTGCTACCTTTTCTTACCGTAGAGGTATTCATCATGCCGCACAGACGCCTCAGGTAAACGGCC
Source organism: Binatia bacterium (assembly GCA_041487975.1). Lineage (GTDB taxonomy): Bacteria > Desulfobacterota > Binatia > Bin18 > Bin18 > JACQEL01. The sequence continues at coordinate 11,329 of JBGPOI010000111.1, forward strand.
AGGGTCTGGACTCTGTCCCAACTGACCAAATGCCTCCCAGGCATCCTCAACCTGTTCCGGTACTGGTATCTGCGGAGCAGCCAAAATCTGAATGGTTACCCGGACCACTACGTGGGGGGTAGCGGCTAACCGCTGACGGACTTCTTGAGGAATGGGGAGGTTCCCATCTGGGAGCACCTCGCCTTCGTATTCAATCACGCTGTCCATAGCACACTTCCTTTAAATGAGGGTGTTCTTCTTTCTTCATCCCTCATCGTGCATCGCTTATGACTCACCACTCATCACTCGTCACTCATCACTCATTTGAGCCCCGCCTTGCGCAGGGCGGCAAGCATGCGCTCCAATACCGCCTGATCTTTATAGGGCAACTGCTGCCTCCACCTCTCCAGAGAGAAATTGGGACTTATTTTCA
>JBGPOI010000112.1:0-11699 GCA_041487975.1 Binatia bacterium
CAGGTCAGAGAGGGCTGCCGGGGTTGTGTCGGTCATTGGTGCAAATTCTCCTATCCATTCACGCTAGTTCTTCTAGCAGCACCTTCGCCTCTTGCAAGTCCTTCGTATCAAACCCTTCGCTGAACCAGCCGTAGGTCTCCGCCAGCAGGTGCCGATTCTCCTTATGCCCCGGATTCCACATCGTTTCCTCTGAGCTCCGAGACTTTTCTCCAAGGTTTGTTGACAGATAGTCCCAGATCTGAGACCGTCTGTTGATGAAACTTGCTCTTTTTCACCCGAGAACTCGGGAAGTGATCAAAACTTTCCCCACCGCGGTGAGAAAAGAGCTGGGCAAGGCGATTTTCGACTTACAGAAAGGGCACACGCTAGGAATGCCGCTCTCAAGGCCGATGCCTTCTGTGGCCCTTAGTGTCGAGGAACTGCGAATCCGAGACGCTGAGGGAATCTATCGAACGTTCTATTTTAAGAAATCATCGCGGGGAGTTTTGGTTTTTCACGCGTTTGTGAAAAAGACCCAGAAAACACCACCTCAAGAAATTGCACTGGGGAGGAAGCGGTTAAAGGAGATGCTCGATGAAAGCCCCTAAGTCACTTGTCGCAAAAGATGCGACAGAACTTGCTCATATTCTTGGCCTCTCTCCCGCTGACGGAGCTGAGATCCAGCTCAGAAGCGACCTGAATGACAAGATCATTGCGATCGTTCGCAAGACGGGATTGACCCATGGTCAAGTCGCCAAACTCGCCCGAACTTCCCGCTCGCGGATTACCGCGATTCTCAATCGCGAGACAAAGGACGTTTCCACGGATTTACTGCTGCGGATCATTGCAAGTTTAGGCTATCGCGCCAAAATCACATTTTCACGAGCGGCATAGCACTTCCCTGCTCAATCAAACCACACCAGATGAGCGCAGCAGGGTGACAGTGCTGCGAACGGCCTCGGTCATTCTGTCATATGCCCGCAGTCAGCAACCCCGTGTCGCTGAAGGAGAACCTCACGTCAACTCTTCCAGCAGCGCCTTGGCCTCTTGCAAATCCGCCGTATCAAACCCTTCGGTGAACCAGTTGTAGATCTCCGCCAACATCTTGTGAGCTTGTTTCTTCTTGCCTTGCCGCTGCCACAGGCGAGCGAGGCTCGTCGCTGCCCGCAGCTCCCACGACTTCGCTTGTTGCTTGCGCGCAATCTCGATGGCCTTGAGAAAACATGCTTCGGCTTCGGTTCGGGGATCGGGGATCGGGGATCGGGTTCAAATTTTGCCTTTTGCCTTTCCGAAACTTGAAACGTGGAACTTGAAACCTGAAACTGTTGGAGCGTCAGCTCGCCTCTCAGCCGATACAACTCGGCCTCGTACATCCGCTCCCCAGTTTGTTCCACCAGAGCCAGCGCCTCAGTCAGTGCGCTCAATCCCTCTTCAGCCTGCCCTACTTTCCCATACGCTTCGGTCAACCCGGCAAGATAATATGGCCGCCACGCTTCTGTTCCCATGACCCGGCGAGCAGCCAAGCCCTGCTGTATCTGCGCAATTCCTTCTTCTTCCCGTCCCTGTTCAGCCAGCGACCAGCCCCGCAGGATAGTTCCCTCCGCCAACCAGAGCGAGAACCCCTGCTCCCTACCAAGTGCCAGGACTGCTTCTGCCCGCTCTTGAACTATGTATACTTCCCGGCGGAACCGATGGAGGAGTGCGGCATGGCCCGAAGCGTAAACTAGGCTGTACGGATGAGACAACTCCTGGGCTAGGGTCAGAGCCCGATGGCTTCTCTGCAGGGCTTGGTCTGGATAGCCAAGATGCCACTGGACATAAGCCGCGAAGGATAAGCAAAGCACGGCGGGGTCCTGTACAGCACGGGAGACAAGGGGAGTGTGTTTCTGGGGATCGTAGAGGGCAATTCCCTGTTCCAAGTGGTCTTGAGCCAGGGCAAACTCTCCCAGATAGAATAGGGTCTCCCCCAGTAAATGATGGGTCCACATGAGGCGGGTCGGGCTGTGCATTTTCTGGGCGAGACTGAGGCACTGTTCTGCCAGTTCACGCCCTATTTGCAACTCTGCCCGTAATATGTAAAACCCACCTAGCCCTAACAGCGCCGAGAAGAGCTGCGGGGTGTCCCCTAGCTGCCGGCATAGCGCCCGCGCCCGGGTGTAGGCTTGCTCAACTTCCGGAGCTGCGTAGCCGTTGGTAACGAATAGGACTCGGCCTAGGGAAAGTTGCAGCGTGAGCTCTTGCTGGGCGCGCTCAGGAGTGTTGGGCAGGAGCTTGAGCAACCACAACCCCCTCGTGAGAAGGTTGATTGCCTCGTGATTGGCAGAACGCCGCATGGCATTCTCCCCTGCGAGCTGCAGATACTGCACGGCTCGTTGATAGTCCCGCCCCCGCTCAAAATGGACGGCCAACTCCGCGGCAATTTCTCTGGCCTGATCTCTATACCCTTTCTCCTCCCGCTCCCCAATCTGCCGATGCAAGCGGATGCGCCGACTGGCTGAAATTTGTTCGTACAAGCCTTCTTGGTACAAGGCATGAACAAAGCCGTAGCGCACAGCCACCGTCCCGTCTGGCCACTCGGTCGTCCCCCGGGCCCGCAGGAATTGCTCCCGTCGCACTAATGCCCCACAGCAATCCTCCACGGTCTCGGGGTCCTTCTCAGCACCCGCGGCCACCGCTGCCGCCGAGAATTCCGCCCCGGCTACACTGGCTGCTTCTAATACCTTGCGCTCTTCAGTACCAACCCGCTCAATCTGCTGCTCAATCAACTGTCGCAGGTTCTCGGGCACTTCGAGGGCGAGGTCTTCCACCCTCTCTGGTAGCGCCCACTGTCCCTCCTTGGTGACTATCCTCCCACGACTGACCAGCTCATCCGTCACATTGACCATGAAGAGCGGATTGCCATCGGTGCGCTGGTGAATGACGTGGGCCATACGTTGTAGGGACGCCCGGCCAGTCACTCCTACGGCAAACCGTTGTGCTAGATATTCGGCCACCGCCGTCTCCCTCAGAAAGTCCAGCGCCAGCTCCTCACACCGCCCGTGCAGCTGTAACTCCTGCTTGACGCCCTTCAGCGGATGCTCCCGGGTCAAGACTTCGACCGGCCGATACGTCCCAATGATCAGCAGACGTGCCCGCTCGTGGCGGCGCGCCACCGAGGCCAGCCAGTCCAGCGTGGACACATCGCTCCAGTGCAAATCTTCAAACCACAAGAGCAGTGCGTGCTCAAGCGTGATTGCCTCTACCGCCTCCGCCAACTCCCGTAACATCCGCTCGCGGGTAACCCCAGCGGTCCGCCGCTGTAGCTCTTCCAGCTCCGCAGTGCTGAGTAACGAAGGCATCTGCACGAGCCACGTCGGCGCCTGCTGCCGCAGGAGCGCAATCACCTCTTCCCCCTCCGCCTCCCGACACAGCCGGCCTAAGGCCTCCAGCACCGGCAGATACGCTTCGCCCGCTCCATAATGCTCCACGCACTGTCCCCGCCCAATCCAGACCTTCCCCGCCACTCCGGGCGCATCGCCATGCGCCCCTACATGCTCAAGAAACGCTTCGACTAGGGTCGTCTTGCCAATCCCCGGCTCGCCCGTCACAAACACCACTTGCCGCTCGCTACTGAGAGCCTTGGTGAACCAGCCTTGGAGTTGCGCCAGCTCGCGCTCCCGCCCCACGATCGGAGTGGTCAGTTGCCAGTGCCCAGTTGCCAGTTGAGGAGAAGGGGCAGAGTTTTGCTTGCTGATCACTGACACCTGACGACTGACCACTGGTGAAGCGGCGGTGAGCGAGGCGATAAACTGAAACCCCCGTCTGTGGACCGTCGCGATATAGCGGGGGCGCTTGGCATCATCTCGTAAGGCCTGCCGTAATTCCTGAATACACGATGTCAGCGCCGCATCACTCACCACCGTCTCCGGCCACACGGCGGCAAAGAGCTCTGCCTTCGTGACCACCTGCCCGGCCCGCTCCACCACATACCGGAGCAAGGCGGAGGCTTTCCCGGTCAACCTCACTTCCTGTTTACCCCGCCAGAGCTGCCCCGTCTGGAGCGCCAGCTGATAGGAACCGAAGCGAATTTGCGCTTCTGCCTGCATCGTCAACGTCCTCCACAACCGCACGCGGTTTCGGGGTTCTCCGCGGGTCTCTTCTCAATTTTTTTTTCACAGCTATGAAGGCCTCTTGACGTTTGCTGTATCCTTCCTCCTCACTGCCAGGATACTGAAGACCTTCCCTGAACGCCGCAGCATCTTCCGCCACCTTTCCATATCAGTTGTGTTTTCCGTCACTAGTGCAGCGTTCACCTGCACCGCGCACAGGGCAATCAAAATGTCGTTGATGTGATCTCGTGGCTCCACTGCTCCATAACGCTGTTGATACTGGGCAAGGAGCACTCCACTCAAGGTCCAGTCATCATGCGCCGGGGTCACCATGTACCCTCGACTCAGAAAGGCTCTGTTGATCCCATCGTAATCTTTTTTGTCGGCTGGTGTCTGTGCCCCGGCATAAAGCTCCTGCATGACCACTGAACTCAAACGAGCCCGACCGCTCCGCAGCGCTCGCTGAAAAAGATCTTCATAGATCCCCACCCGAATCATCGGGATCAGGACTGACGAGTCAAAGAGCAGCGGCCGCACCAGCACCGCGCCTCCTATTCCCCTATCACCCGCTCATACGCATCCTGCACGGTTCCCCGACGGCGTAACCGCTGGACGTGCCCCATAACCTCATCAGCAAACAAGCGGTCATCAATAGCGGCGCGGATCGCCTCCGATTCACTGTTAGCTCCCAGCGTCTTGACAAGTCGCTGCACTTTATCCTCTTCCAGCATGATATTCTTGCGCACTAGCGCCATACCTTTGGCCATAGGATTCCTCCGTTACGTAGTTTTTCACACCGGTTACGCACTCCAGGCAACGTCAAGCGTTTTGCTGTTGCCGGGAGATTCGCTCGGGATTTGCGATCCGTGGTTTATACTAACTCTTCCAGCAGCGTCTTGGCCTCTTGCAGATCCTTGGTGTCAAACCCTTCGGTGAACCAGCCGTAGATCTCGGCCAACATCTTGTGAGCTTCTTCTCTCTTGCCCTGCTTTTGCCACAGCCGGCTCAGGCTCGTCACTGCCCGTAGCTCCAGCGACTTCGCTTGCTGCCGCCGGGCAATCTCAATAGCTTTCTGAAAACACTTCGCCGCTTCCTTCTCGACTTGGGATTTCGGATTTGAGTATCAGTTCCCCCTTCAGCCGATACAACTCCGCCTCGTTCTAACGTTCCCCGGTTTTGTGCATTGTCGTAAACGCTTCGGCCAGCACGGTAAGCGCCTCCTCTACCTTCCCCACTTTTTCATACGCTTCCGCCAGCAAAGCGAAAAAGTACGGCAGCAATAATCTTACTCCTATAGTCTCGTATTCAGGCAGAGTATGAAGTATCTGTTGAATCCCTTCTTTTTCCTGTCCGTGCTCGGCCGTCAGCGCTTCCACCGCCTCAGCCATCTCCCGCAGCATCCGCTCCCGCGTCGCTCCTTGAACCTCTCGTTGCACTCGCTTACGCTTCGCTGCACTGAGGAGCGCGGGCATTTGTACCAACCAGGCGGGCGCATGCTGGCCCAGCAATTCGATGAGACGTCCGCCGCCTGGCGCGCGGCACAGTCTTCCCAACGCCTCCAACACCGGCATGTAACCTTCGCCCGCACCGTAGTGCTCGATACACTGCCCGCGCCCGATCCACATCTCTCCTTCTACAGCCACCTGCCCCAGGAAGGCTTCTACCACTGTGGTCTTCCCAATCCCCGCCTCGCCCGTGACGAAGACGATTTGTCGCTCCCCACCCAGCGCTTTCTCTAACCACTTGTGCAGTTGCGCTAACTCAATCTCACGGCCTACCAGTGTGAGGGTTGGGTGTTGGAGGTTAAGGGTTGGTTCGGATTTGGAACTTGAAACCTGGAAATAGCTGGGGCTAGTGGTGAGGGGTGCGATAAACCGATACCCCCGCCGATGCACGGTCTCAATGAATCGGGGCGCTCTCGCCTCGTCCCCCAGCGCCTTGCGCAGCTCAAAAATGGAGTCTTTCACCAGCGCTTCGCTCACATAGGTGTCCGGCCAGACGGCGTCAAGCAATGCCTCTTTGGTCACCAACTGACCTGGGTGTGTAAGCAGATAGTGAAGGACGGCGAAAGTTTTCGGCCGTAGTGGGATCGCTTGGACCCCGCACCACAGCCGCTCATTGCCAGGGTCCAGGCGAAAGGGAGAAAAGCGAATAGGTGGCTCTGCCTGCATTTTTTTCTTTCCTGACCGAAATTCGACCGAAATTCGACGACTTCCCAGCCCCACCCCGCTAGTCTTCTGTCACAATACTTGCAGGATTGCAAGAGAACAGAGCCGGCCACGGCTGAGGGTAGCGGTGAAGCAGTAACTCAAGGACGAGTCACCGCTGTCGCCGTAGCGGGCGTTTGTCGTGCAGTTTCGCGCGGAGACGGATGTGGAGAAGGGTCGATGTGAGGGCCGGGTTAAGCATGTGGTGTCAGGTCGGGCTACGCATTTTGATTCGTTGGAAGAACTGCTGGCGTTCATCGGGCGGGTGCTAGGTGTGCGGTACACACCCCGCCTCGCAAGAGACCGAGAGGCGGCCGTTAAAGAAGCGGTCGCCGCGTACCGAGCGACTTGAAAGGAGGTGATGTCTTTTGCTTGTCGGATAGCCTCTTCAATAACACGGCGGAGTGGGATCACTAAGTTGTGAAGGGAAACCCTGGCCCATGCCGGGGAAAACGTCAAAAAAGGAGAGACATCATGAGAAAGACTTTTCGTTCCGTATCGTTACTGGCTACGCTTGTCCTGCTCTTCTCGAGCTCAGTCGCATTTGGCCGATCTGACCATGTCCGCTGGGACATCGTCAGCCTCTCAGGGCAAACGCACGTTAATTTTCTCGGAAGAGCACTTTGGTGAGATAGGTGTCATCCCAGCCTGCTTTGAGCCGTTTGACCTTGATGCCCCCACGGGCGGTCTTTTCTTGGCGCAGCAGACTCAGGGCTAGATGGCGGAGCACAGCAAAGTTCTGCGCGCCGTGCTCGCGGCGCACGCGACTCTCGTCTTCGCGAAAAGCGACATCAAGCACCCAATGCAACCCATTCTCAATTCCCCAGTGGCTCCGCACGGCATGGGCAAACTGCTGGGCATCCCCGGCGAGACTCGTCAGGTAGTAGCGCCGCTCGACGGTGGTCCTCTCACCAATCGTGCGGTGCGCTTCGACCAGGCCAAAGCTGCGCAAGCCCAGCCATGCCCGGGTCTCTGCTAACCAGTCAATCTCTGAGACCAGCCAGTAGCGGCGCTCCTCAATCCGCCCATGCTCCCCATCCACGGTGTGATGAAAACTGTAAGGGATATCCCAGAACTCGTGCTGCCGTGCCCCGGCAAAGAACAACTCGACCTCGTCATGCATCACCCCCTGGTTGCCCTTGAGCGCTAGCACGTAGTCCGCGCCCTGCTCCACAATCGTGCGGGCAATCTCTTTCTGACAGCCCATGGCGTCAATGGTCACAATACAGCCGGCCAATTCTAACAGCCGTAACAGCGCCGGAATCGCCGTGATCTCGTTGGATTTCTCGTCCACCTTCTGTTGCCCCAACACCACACGATTCGCGGTGGCCCAGGCGCTGACCATATGAATCGCCCCCTTGCCCGCAGCGTGATCAAAGGAACGCCGCAGCGTCTTGCCATCAACGGCCACCACTGCCCCTTGCGTCAAGTCACTGACCGCATGGATCCAGTTCAGGAAGCAGCGCTGGAATTCCTCGGGCTTGAGCCGCGCCAACACCCGCGCAAAAGTGTCGTGTGAGGGAATCCCGTTCGGTAAGGCCAAAAACTGCTTGAGCCAATCATATTTAGCCTTGCCATAGGCTTCCATCTCCACCCACGTGTCCGCCCCACAAATCACCGCACAGAGGGCAATCACCAAAATATCCAACAACAGGTGCAGTTTGCCCCGGTCCACCCGCGGGTCTGTCAACTCGGCAAAGTGCTCCTGCAACGTCGCGGGCTGCGGCTCTGGCATTGTCAGGGTCCTCCTTCGGCCTCTTTGCGACTCGCCGCTGCAGCCTACGCCCAGCCTTGCCCACTGTCAGGACTCGCTACCTCCTCAACTTTCCACGCTTTTACATGCGTTTGCCCTGGTCAGCCTCTCATCACCACTTCCACCGTCTGCCTCCACTCTCGTTAGCGCGGGCGGGGTAGCATCCGCCTCGGCTGACGCTAGTCTTAAGATCAAGTTCACGGGGTCCGGGACATTTGTCGCGCCGGACAGCGGTGGGCCGTCCAGCTCTGTCACCGGCGGCGGGACCTGGGAAACATTCAACGGTAGCACGTCGACTGGAAGCGGCACCTACTGGGTGACGAAACTTGCGAGTTGGGAGTTCGCCAATTTTACAACCCAATTTACCATTGACAATATCGGCAACCCAAACGAGAGGGCCAACGGGAATGCGGTTCTGCGGATCGAATACTCGGACGGGAGCCTGGGCACCCTCGGCATCGGCTGCCATGGGCCCGGGGCGCCAGCCGGGATCCAAGAAGGGGTTATTGCGACGAAAGACTTCGTGACCTATTGGAGCGCCCAGGTGCCGCTCCCTACTGTGGACGCGAACCGCACGCTTTTCCACCTTCGCCATTGATAAGTTGACGAGACGGAGGGTGGGCACTGTCCACCCTCCGTGCGCTTTGGTTGGCTTCGCTCGTTGCAGCACCGAAAAGATCTCACCGTAAGTGAAGGGAGGAAATCGTGAACCGTAAAAAGCTCAGTGTTGCCTTTTTTCTTGTATTCTTCACTAACGTCGCCCTGGCGTGGGCAGGAGATGGAGGGCGAGTCGTCCAGGGGGCCGGCACGACGCTCGTCACCGGGGGAACCGGTACACCCTCGTTCGTGCCTGTCCTCACCAAGTTCGGTATCCATTGGCGTGACGGTCAGGGCCGGCTCGACTGCTTGGCGCTCGCGCCGAGCGCAGCGGCTGGCACCCCGGGGAGCGGTAACTTCGACACGAACGTTATGTATGTGACTGGACCAATCACCGCGGTCGAAATCCACGGGGCGATTGCAGTCCTCACAGGCACGGCTACCGTCACCGGCTTGGGTGCCGGCTCGAGCCGGCCCTTTACGGCCACGGCTGAGCGCGGCGGCTCAGGAGCGAGGTTCGTGCTGACAGTGTCGGGCCTGACGTTTGAGGAGACACTCTTGGAGGGCGAGATCACATTCTAAAAACGGTTTGTGAGGAGAAGGTCAGGGTGAGGAGCTATCCGCTTGGGCAAGCCTACGCTCGCGCAAGCTGCGAAAAAACATACGGACCTTCGGGGATGATGGCGACGGTCGCACCGCGGGGTGGCTCTGCGCACCGCGCCATAAACACTCGTTGACGGGATCAAAGCAAAAAGGGGAAGAGATATGAGTCTCATAGCACTTCAATCCTTGCAACAATTTCCCCCGAAGCGGAGACGTCGCACACCGAGTTTGCCGCGCTCGGTCAAGAGAAGAACGGCGTCTTCTTCTAAGGCGACTAACAGACAACACGTAGGGTGGGCAGTGTCCACCCTACACACTCTCACGAGAGAGATCCCGGATCGATTCACCAGAAGTGATGGCTCAAAGAGGGAAGGAGGCAAAAATGGAGCCGGACGGGACAATGATTGTGGTTCGCTTGTGGTTCTGCGTATTTGTTGCCTGGGCGGCGGTGCAGTCCACTATCCTCCTTGCCCCATCAGAGTCTAGCGCAGAGGGAGACATTGGTCGCGAGGTCGCTGTTTCCCGTCACTTGCAAGATGGTCAGGAGTTCCAGCTCTCGCTCCAGGCCCTCATCGAGCACGGCAAGAAGCTCTTTACTGCTGTGTGGACTATTCAAGAAGGCGGCGGCCGACCCTTGACCAAGGGGACTGGGGCGCCGCTCTCCGATCCCAATGATCCCTTGGAGTTTCCCCGCAACTTCAACCGTATCTCCGCGCCAGACGCCAACTCCTGCGCTGGGTGTCATAACGCCCCCTTCGGCATCCCCGGCGGTGGTGGTGACATCGTGGCCAATGTCTTCGTGCTAGGCCAACGCTTTGACTTCGCTACCTTTGATCATAGTGACCTGACTCCTACAAAAGAAGCAATGGACGAGCTGGGTCGCCCCGTCACGCAGCAGACCATTGCCAATTCTCGGGCCACCCTGGGCTTGTTCGGCTCTGGCTTCATCGAGATGCTGGCCCGGCAGATAACCGCCGACTTGCAGGCGATCCGCGACGCCACAGCTCCGGGGCAATCTAACCCGCTGATTTCCAAAGGCATCTCGTTCGGGACGATCGCTCGCAACCCAGACGGAACCTGGAACACCTCCGGAGTTGAGGGGCTGCCCGCGCCCAGTCTTACAGGGAATCCCCCCAGCCTGATTATTCGCCCCTTTCATCAAGCCGGGAATGTGGTTTCCATCCGTCAGTTCAGCAATAACGCCTTCAACCATCACCATGGCATTCAATCGACCGAGCGCTTCGGTGTGGGCACGGACCCCGATGGCGACGGCTTCGTCAACGAGATGACGCGAGCCGACGTGACCGCCGCCACCATTTTTCAGGCGACGATGGCGGTGCCCGGCCGGGTGATTCCCAATGACCCAGCGATCGAGCATGCTGTCCTAGTCGGCGAACAGTGGTTTCAACAGATCGGTTGCACGGGCTGTCACGTGCCGAGTCTGCCGCTCATCAACCAGGGTTGGATCTTTAGCGAGCCCAATCCCTATAATCCCGCCGGTAACCTCAGGCCTGGGGATGCCCCCGCACTCACGGTGGATCTCACCGGCAAGAGTCTGCCTCCGCCTTTACTCGAGCCCGAAGGAGGGGTAGTCAACGTGCCCGCCTACACTGATCTCAAGCTGCATGATATCACCACCGGCCCTGACGACCCCAACGCGGAGGCGCTAGACATGAACCAGCCACCTGGCTCGCCGGGGTTCTTCGCGGGCAACCGCAAGTTCATCACGCGTAAGCTGTGGGGCACGGCTAACGAGCCGCCGTTCTTCCACCATGGGAAGTTCACCACTCTACGTGAGGCCGTGCTGGCGCATGCAGGGGAAGCACTAGCTGTGCGCCAGGCATTTGCAGCGTTAACCACCTATGAGCAAGGGGCCATTATCGAATTCCTGAAGAGCCTGCAGGTACTGCCTCCCGGCACGAAGTCCCGCATTGTGGACGAGCAGTACAAGAAGAAGAAGTGGCCGCCGCAGGGGGAATAAAGGAGTTTGAGAAGAGGAGTGCCCCTACAAGCAGATGTCGCCCGTCTTTTTCAGGACCAGATCTCGCGAAGATGAGTCTCTCCATTAGAGCGTCATTGCCCAGCCTTGCCAAGCGGGTGCGCCTGTTTCCACTCTGCCGCAACCTGGCTCATGGTTTTGAACGTCACCCCTTCATGCCCTTTTATGTACTCAATCAGCTTCTCCAGCATGAGAATGCGATGGCCGCGGCCGATCACCTGCGGATGCATGGTCAGCGTGAAGACTCCTTCTCCCATGCGTTGGTAGAGAAAGTCAAAATCCGCCGACCAGACGCGCGAGACGTCATCCGGGTTACGCAGGCCCACATGATACGCGGGCCAGTGCAGACCGAAATAGGGCCAATCATCTAGACTCCAGTCCACCGGCAGTTCGACGAGATCGACTTCCTTGCCGAAAATATACGGCCCATCGGTATGCACTTCGTCACCCAGGCGGCAGTAGTAGGGAGTGAA
>JBGPOI010000113.1:0-11611 GCA_041487975.1 Binatia bacterium
CGCAACGAGAGGAAGAGACTTTCCGCGCCGCGCAGGCAGAACTGGCCACCCTGCGCGCCCAAGCGGCGACTGGCCAGTGCGACCTTTACTATTACGACGAGGCGGGCTTCTCCTGGCAACCCTGCGTCCCCTACGCCTGGCAACCCGTCGGACAGACGCTGGAAGTCCCAGCCGCGCACGGCCCACGCCTGAACGTGCTGGCCTTTCTCGGTCTCCACCACCAGTTTCACCCCTTTGTCTTTGAAGGCACCATTGATACGCCTATTGTCATTCTTTGCTTTGGCTCCCTCAGCCAGCTTATTACCAAACCCACACTGGTGGTCATTAACAATGCTTCGACTCACACTAGCGGCGAGTTTACGACACGCATCGAGACTTGGGCGCAGCGCGGCTTATCCCTCAAATTCTTGCCGCCCTCCTGCCCGGAATTGAACCTCATTGAGATCCTCTGGCGCAAGATCAAGTATGAATGGCTGCCCCTGAGTGCTGATACTTCCTTCCAGGCCCTCGTACGAGCATTGGATGATGTTCTCATTCAGGCTGGCTCAAAATACCGAATTAATTTTGCATAGGTACTTATGTAGGGCTCATCTTCTGGACGTATGACTCTTTGTCTCTTAACTCTTACCAAGAGGAACAGCATGGAGACCGCGCAGGAAACCGATCGGGAAGATAAACCTCCCACCCAAGCTCCGTCCACTGCCTTCGTTGGCCGCGAAGAGATCCTCGACGCCGTCAAGCACCACTTGCTCAAAGGCCAGCACGTCTATCTCTACGGTGACCGCGGCATCGGAGGAGATGGGGTCAGGTCTTGTAGTAACACAAGGCGAGGAACAGTGAAGACTGAGGCAAGAGGACTCTAATGCAAAAAGAAAGACCTGACCCTGTTTTCCCCGCTGTTTTCCCCGGCGCCGGCGGCATACCGGAGCGCAGCGCGCAACGGCCGGTCCTCGTTCGTGACCTGCCGCTCCTGCCCATTGAGCCGGCCATCGTCGAGATCGTGCAGATGTATATCCGGCACAAGGTGATGCCAGCCGATCCTGGTGGTGATGCGCTGCATCTGGCGCTGGCGTCCTATCATAAATGCGACTTTCTAGTGACTTGGAATTGCCGGCACCTGGCGAACGCAAACAAGTTCGGCCACATTCGCCGCGTAAACGCGTTGCTTGGGCTCTTTGTGCCGGCGCTGGTGACGCCCTTAGAACTGCTCGGAGGTAGCGATGAAACAGAGTCAGAATGATCCGGTAATCGACGAGATCCGGGAGGTGCGCCACCGCATCTCAGCGCGCTTTGATCATGATCCCGTACGGTTGGTAGCCTACTACATGGAACTACAGAAACAGTACCAGGAGCGGCTGATCGAGACCGAGAAAACCGCCGAGCGCACAGACCAGTCAGCCGCCTAACTTTTGTGCTCCAGCCCGACGCTCGCTCCGCTCGCGCGGCTGAGCTTTCGCGTTAGTACTACTCTGTTGATTAAAGTTCCAGAGCGGGTATCCTCCGAAGTGGAGGATACTGCATGCTGGACAATGCCTTCTTGCCTCCCGAGCTGAAACTGAAAAAGGTGCCCCCCAAGCCCTTGGACGAGCTGGCGGAGTACGTGCGCCCCTTTGCCCACCACTGCAAACGCAGTGAGGGCCGCCAGAGCTTGGAACGGCACGTGAGCGGGTTGCTGGCCGACATTGACTGTAAGAACGGCGAGCAGATTGCCACGGCCGTGGCGGGCACGAATAGCCAACGGCTGCAGGCCTTGTTGACGGAACTGCAGTGGAATGAGACGGCGGTCAATAAGCAGCGGGTCCAGCAGCTGAACCGGGAGGCCACCGCGGGCGCGGGGGTGTTGATCTTTGCCGACACGGGGATGCCCAAACAGGGCACGGCCTCGGTGGGCGTGGCGCGCCAATACTCGGGCACGCTGGGAAAGGTGGGCAACTGTCAAGTGGTGGTGTCGTGTCAGTATGCTGAGGCGTGCTTCTCGTGGCCAGTCAATGCGCGCCTCTACCTGCACGAGAGCTGGACCGAGGATGCGGCTCGGTGTGAGCGGGTGCAGGTCCCGGAAGAGTACCGGGCGTTTGCCACCAAGCCCGAGATTGCCCTGACGTTGCTGGACGAGGCTGAGGAGTGGCGGGTGCCCTCTCGCGCCATCACGGCGGATGCGGCCTACGGCGGGAACCTGCCGTTCTTGCGCGGCTTGGAGGTGCGCCACAAACGCTACGTCGTCGAGATCCCGTGTGACTTTGGGGTGCAGCTGCGCCGGCGGGCGGACACGCCGGTAGAACGGGCGGACACCGTCATCCAGCGACTCCCTCAGCGCGCCTGGCAGACGATCTGCTGGGGGCAAGGCAGTGAGGGCCCGCTGCGCAAGAAGTTTATTCGCATCCGCTGCTGGCGGGCGTCTGCGCTGGGGCGCGGCGTCTATGGCTGGCTGATGGGTGAGCGGCCGGCGCGGGGCCAGACGGGGGACTGGAAGTACTACTTTAGCAACCTGGGGCCTCTCGTCAGCCTGAAGACGAGGGTGCGCATTGCCCATGCGCGGCATCATATCGAACAGTTCTACCAGGAGGCCAAAGGCGAGTTGGGCTGGGATGACTATGAAGGGCGGTTGTGGCACGGGTTTCATCGTCATGCGGTGGTGGTCTTTCTGGCGTACAGCTTTTTGGTGCGGCTGCGTCGTCGCCAGCAGCGCCGCCGCGGCCGCCCGCCCCGGCTTTTTTCCCCAGTGCCATTGGTCGCAAACGATTCCGGCGACCCGGCGTCGGGTGCTGGAGTGGTTGGCCGTTGAAGTCAGTGGCTGGCTTGTGAGCACTCCTCACCTCCCTTACTTGCCGCAGTGGCGGGAACAGCAATTACAATACTAAACAACAGAGTAGTACTAGGTCGCTCAGACAAAAAAGGAGGGAATTTGCTGTCAGCGGAGAACAAAGCCATCATCCACTTCCCTCTTCTCTGTCTAACCTACAGTCTTCGCTTGTCTGTCCGCTGCGCCTTAGAAGCGAGATAGTCAGTGAAGTTCCTGCTATACTTTTCAGGAGACGACGATAACATTTGCCGACGCTCAGCAGGTGAATATGGACAAGAAGTTACGCGACTCCAAGAAAAAGGCAGCGTACCAGATGCGCACTCATCTGATTCACGGCGACGTGGACAACACGCGCTGGGACTATAACCATCACGTCATCCCGCCGATCTCTTCCTCTGCAACCTACCGGCTCAGTTCGTCTCACCGTGGCGTGCAGGGGTTTCTCGAATTCGCTCAGGATGACGTGGCCGCGACCAAGCGGGTGCCGATCTATATCTACGAGCGCCTCGACGAGCCTACCCGCGGCATGCTGGAGGAAAACCTCGCCTATGCTGAGGGCGGAGAAACCGCCGTGAGTTTTGCCTCAGGCATGGCCGCGATCAGCGCCGCGTTGGGCGTAACGGTGAAGACCGACGAGGAGATCATTGCCCATCACGTCCTCTACGGTTGTACGTACAGCCTGTTGACGAACTGGCTCCCACGCCACGGCATTCGCACACGTTTCGTCGATTTACTACGTCCACAGGACTTACCCGCTGCCATCAGCGATCGTACCCGTGTGATTTATTTTGAGACTCCGGTCAACCCGACCCTACAGCTCATCGACATTGCTGCGATACGCCAGATTGTGGACAAAGCCAATCGCAAACGCAAGGAACCGATCCGTATTATTGTCGATAACACCTTTGCCACCCCCTATTGCCAGCGCCCACTTGACCATGGGGCCGATATCGTCGTGCACAGCCTGACGAAAGATATCGGTGGTTTTGGCACGGACATGGGTGGAGCCGTTATTGCCCCACGCGACTTGCATAACTTCCTCATGTTCTATCGCAAAGACTTTGGTGGGGTGCTCTCATCCAAGAGCGCTTGGGCATTTCTCGTCTACGGGCTTCCCACCTTAGCGACCCGTATGGTCAACCAACAAAAGAGTGCGATGAAGATCGCCCAATTCCTGGAGCAACACGCGCAGGTGCAGCACGTGTCTTATCCTGGCCTGGAGAGCTTTCCCCAACGCACCCTGGCTCTGCGGCAAATGGTCGATTACCGCGGACAGTTCGCGCCTGGATCGATGCTCTCTTTCACCCTGAAAGAGCAAGCGACAGGCAACCGACGCGCCGAAGCGTTTATCGATTACATTGCTGAACATTCATACACGATCACGCTGGCGGTCAGCTTGGGACAGATCAAGACGTTGATTGAGAATCCCTATGGGATGACTCATGCAGCTCTCCCCAAAGAGGAAAAATTGGCCAGAGGCATCGAGCCCGGCGGTATTCGTCTTTCGGTCGGGTTGGAGGATTGGCACGATATCATTGAGGATCTCAAACGGGCGCTCGACTCCGTCAGCCGCATAGTCTGACGGAAGAAGGGAAGGTCCTAAGACTCACGAGATGAAGTTTTCTCTTCTTTGCTGCGACTCTGCTTGTCGCAGAACTGCGAAAAACCTCTCTTTCCCTTCTCATTTTTGCAGAAATCCTTTTCCAAAAGCCTGTATCCCCATCTCTTTTGCCGTACCTGCTCCGGCACGCATCATGCTCCGTAGAAATCACACGAGAGAGTTGTAAAAGAAGACAACCCTCTCAGTTTTTCTGCGCAGGAGGTGTCCCATGTCACTACAGAAGTTCTGTGAACGCCCGGTTGTCACCATTTCGCCAGAGCAGACGATTGTTGAAGCCTGTCTCCTATTACGAGAAAAGAACGTCGGCTGCCTCGTCGCCACAGAGGAAGGGAAGTTGTGCGGGATTCTGACCGACCGAGATATCGCCTTGAAGATCAGCGGGGAGAAAAAGGATCCTCAGCGGACCACAGTGCGGGAGGTCATGACCGCCAATCCGGCGCGCATTACCATGAACAAGACTCTGCACGACCTGACTGCGCTCATGCACTCTCATCACGTGCGACGTGTACCGATCGTGGACGGAGGTGATAAGGTCCTGGGAATGATCACTCTGGATGATCTCCTCATGCTGCTCGGCCAAGAGATGGCAGATATCGGACAGGGAGTCTCTGGCGCCTTGTTCCGCAAACCTGCGCCAGCCGAGGCCGAACAAGCGCCCCTGCCGTTGGAGTGGCTCATGTCCTACTTGTGATCGCAAAAGCAGAGGCGAGGGACTGGTGGTCAGCAAGAACGCGTTGCACATCTTGTCCCTTTCCGTGAACTCGGCCATATTGCTGGCAGCATGCTGATGCCGCTGCAGTATTTTTCATTTCTTGATCTCCAACACTACCGTCTGAGCTTCCTGCGCCGGGATTTCCTGGCCAGTTCGACAGTCGTTTTTCTCGATATTCCCCAGGGTGTGGCCTACGCCATCATCGCGGGATTGCCGCCGGCTATGGGACTGTATGCCGCCGCCGTGCCCGCGGTCATTGGCGCGTTGTTTCGCAGCTCGCGACATGTCGTGACCGGGCCCACTAACGCGCTAAGTCTCCTCGTAGGCAGCGCCGTGGCGGCGGAAGTTGCTCGCGGTGGCGCTCCCCCGGCGGAAGTGGGCGTCGCGCTCGCGCTCATGGTCGGAGCCATGCAGTTCCTCGCCGGCCTCCTCCGACTCGCTGCCCTCGCGGACTACATTTCGCATCCGGTCGTGCGCGGCTATATTACTGGCGCGGCCGTCCTTATCGCGGTTGGCCAACTCCCCAATATAACCGGCACGAGAGGCTCCAGCGGGCAGCTTGGGCACATGCTCGTAACCTGGATGGGAGATTTACCGCACGCTAACCCACTCGCCGTTGCCTTCGCGTTAGGGACTACCTTGGTTGTGATCGGGTTGCGCCGAGTCGATCGGCGCATTCCCGGCTCGATTCTCGCCATGCTCGTCAGCATCGGCCTCGGCAGCGTGTTGCACTCGTACGGACGAGGGCTCCGACTCGTGGCGGATCTCGCACCCATACCAGCCGGCTTCCCTCCCTTTACGGTTCCCCATCTTGAGCACTGGGTGACGTTGGCGCCTGCGGCGGTTGCCTGCGCTGTCCTTTCCTTGGTGGAGTCGAGTTCCGTGGCACGCGCGCTTGCCTCTCGTACCGGGCAACGGCTCGACATGGCGGCGGAATTTGCTGGCCAAGGACTAGCGAACATCGCTGCTGCTTTCTTCAGCGGGTATCCCGTGAGTGGAAGCTTGGCACGCTCGACATTGAACCAGCAAGCCGGAGCGGTAAGCCGGCTCTCCGCAGTCTTTTGCGGGCTGCTGATGATCGCCGTGTTGCTCTTCTTGGGGCCGGTGGTGGAAAAGACGCCGGTCGCCAGCCTCGCAGGATTATTGCTGGTGTTAGCCACTGATCTCATTGATCGGGATCGCATCTGGATAACGCTCCGTGGCACGATGAGCGACCGGGCAGCGTTCGTCACAACGGTGTTGGGAACCTGGGCGCTCCCGCTCGACCGGGCGATTTATCTGGGCGTCGGCATCAGCATCGTGTTGTTTCTGCGGCGCGCACGGCTGCTGACAATCCACGAGATGATAATCGGCGAGAAGGGGCGATTTCGCGAGATCGATCCCGAAGCGGGCGAGGCTGGGCGATCCTGTTTGGCAATCCGCATCATGAATCTTACGGGACCGCTCTTCTTCGCGGTTGCCGGTGAACTTGAGGCGGCGCTTGATTCCTTGGTCCGTAATCTCGCCGTGCGTGTCCTCATCCTGCGTCTGCGGCAGGCGCAAGACATTGATGTCACGACCGCTAGCATTCTCGAAGCAACCGCGCAGAAGCTCGCGAGCCAAGGCAGAACCCTTATTCTCCTTGGATTACGCCGTCCGGCGCTTGCACTGCTCGAACAGACCGGTGTGACCGAACGGATCGGCCCGGAGAATCTCTTTCCCACTCAAGTCGGATGGTTTACGGCAATGGAGGCTGCGCTGCGGCGGGCACTGGCGCTGACCGGTGAGCACGCGTGCGGCAAGCAGTGCCCGTTGGCGGAATATCTGGTCGCCCAAGATGCGTTGCGAGTGACCACTGAGACCTCGACGACTGGCTAGGCGCAGCGAAAAATCCGCGCGCGGACCGGGGCGCGGAGCAGCTACGCGGCTTGTTTGAAGGCTGGGGCGAATCGCGCCGCGCACCAGCGTCGCAGCCCCAGGCGCAGATAGTCCGGATCAAGTCCCAGAACGTGGCAGATACTGATAAAGCTGCACAGCCACGTCGGGTCATCCTGCATGATCCACTCTTCGGCCTCGCGAAACAGCCGCTTCCCCCGTCGGCTGGTGGCCGTAGCGTTTTTCATGTAGGTCTCAACGGCGTTCTCCAGCACCGCCCACAACAAGCGACTTTCCGGCTGTCTCTGGATACGCTCAGCCAACGTCGAAGACGGCACCGCCAGCGGGGAAGACATGGAGAAATTAATCATTTCCGTCTGCTCGATCATAAAGAGTCTAAAAGATACAGTTAGTTAGACGGGAGAGGTAAGAGAAAATTCACCGCCGGCTTCCTTGTCTGTCCACTTGTCTATCCAAGGGAGTCCGAGTCATCAGACGACAAAGGAGCTTGAGAAACTACGCCGCGACCAGTCAGCGCTCTAAAGAAAGCCGCCAATTTCCTCCACAGCCAAGCACGAAAATGACCCACTGCCTGGCATCTGAATTGCTTCTTCCTAAGAGAGGAGGAGGTTACCGATATGCAGATACCCGTGCAAATTACGGCTCACGATTTTTCCCTGTCCGAGGGAGAGATGGCAGAGATTCACGAAAAGGCCGCCAAACTGGACACGTACTACGACGGCATCATACGTTGCCGAGTGACGGTTAACGCCCTGGTTGGTCATCACCAGCACGGTGGCCCCTACACCGTCCGTATCGACTTGACTGTCCCCGGAACCGAGTTAGTGGTGAATCGCCAACCGGACGAAGACCTCTCGGTCGCGATCCGCGATGCCTTTGATGCGATGCGACGCCGGTTGGAAGACTATGCGCGCCATCAGCGCGGCGACGTGAAAACCCACGCAACTGCTCTTCATGCTCGGGTGAGTAAGCTGTTTCACGAAGAGGGCTACGGATTCTTGGAAACGTCCGATGGTCGGGAAATTTATTTCCATAGCAACAGCGTCTCGCCTCCGGGTTTCTTGCAACTCGAAGTTGGGACTGAAGTACGGTTTGCTGAAGAACAGGGCGACAAAGGTCCGCAGGCCAGCACGGTGAGCATCAGCGGCAAATCCCGCGTGTGAATCGACAACAAACAATTCCTGTCGGCGCGCCAGTAGGGATGTTCTTCCTAGAATCTGGCAACGAAGGAGGCATAAACATGGCCAAAACAGATGGAAGGAAAAGAGGAACAGCGGACCCGACCTCCACAAGGCAGGAGAAACGTCCACAACAAGCACCGCCACAGCGGCTCACCGTTAGCGATGAGGAACTCTATGACCAGGTCGCGCGCAAGGCGTACGAGTTGTACGAACAGCGCGGCGAGGAGCATGGCTACGACCTCGATGACTGGCTGGCGGCAGAGCACTTGGTCCAGGAGGAACTTCTTCATGGACCTTCTCAGGAAGAACCGGTCATGGAAGAAGAATGAGGGCAGTACCGTGAAAGAGCCGGTCGTTGCCGAGTGGATGCGTACTGACGTCGCTACCATCAATCCCGAACTCCGCGTCGCACGCGTGTGGGAAACGATGTGGCGCAAGCAAGTACGTCACCTGCCGGTGGTCAAGAAAGGCGCTCTCGTGGGCATCATCACCGACCGTGACCTCAAGCGAGCGGTCTTTCCTAGCGTACCGGCGTTTGACGTGTGGAAGGGAGGCAAGCTTCAGCCTACCGGCTCACCTGGCGATCTGTCGGCCGAGACAATTATGACAAAGGGGGTCTACACCGCGAAACCGACCGACACGCTCGTGAGCGCGGCCCTACGCATGCTCAACGAAAAAATCGGCGCCCTGCCGGTGGTGGACGAAGCCGGTCAGCTGGTGGGTATTCTGACCGAGACCGATCTGCTCAAAGCTTTGGTCTTTGTTCTAGAAAAGAAGGCGCTCTTTTGAAGAAAACGAGTTCTCGGTAATATGGAAGAATCCCTGGAGCGCCCGCGAAATAGGCAGCTCATGTTTCTCTCGAGGAAAGATTATTCTTCCCCCCTCATGCCTTCCTGCGCCAGACTTTCGCGGATCGTCGGGAGCAGCGCCTGAGCTGCTCGCTCTCCTTCCGCTATAGCCTCTTCAGCTCGGTGGAACTCCCAGAGTTGAATATGTCGCAGAGACGGCGTGATTTGCACCTCCGGAGGATCTGCCGCCAGCCGTTGTCTGGTAATGCGGTCCTGCATGACGTGCACGGAGTACAGGAGGACCTCGAAGATCGACAAGGGTCCCTCTCCTGACCGCCGGGGCACAAGCAGCCGCTGACGGAACCGCTCTCCCTGTTCTTGCCAGTAGCGCTGGAAAGTTTGCCGCAACCGCTGGTCTCGCTGCGGGTGGGCGTCCTGCTCCTTTTTCTTCGTACTCCTGTGCGGGGGCGAGAGAATATCGGCATTGAGATTCACCGCGATCACCACCTCCGCCCCCATGGCGCGACAGACTGTGACCGGCACCGGGTTGGCCAGCCCGCCATCCACTAACCAGAGTGTCCCGTGCCGGACCGGGGTGAAGATACCAGGAAGCGAGAGGCTCGCTCGCACAGCCTCAACCGTGGAGCCGTGCCGCAGCCAGATCTCTCGACCGGTCCGCAAGCTCGTCGCGACTGCGCAAAAAGGCAGGGATAACTCTTCGATGGTGCGGTCGTGCACCAGGTGACGGATAAAGGCGGTGATCTTCTCACCGGCTAACAGACCCGTGCGAGGAAGCGCAAAGTCGAGCATGCTCGCCATTCTCCGCCAATCCAGGCGGAGCACCTCCTCGGCGAGCAGGTCGATCTGCCCGGCACAGAATGCTGCCCCGACAAAGGCGCCGATGGACGCTCCGGCCACATAATCAATCGGAACCCCCGCCTGCATCAGGCTCCGGATCACGCCGATATGTGCCCAGCCGCGAGCCGAGCCGCTCCCCAACACCAACCCCACTGCGGGCCGCGGCGGCACAATCACCGAGGGCACACGCCCCTTACGCAAAGGGATCTTCACGGTATATTAACTGCCACGATACGAACCGCTGCGGTTCCCGCTGTCTCCATATTCTCATTTTCTTGCTTTTCTCTGGCTTTGCGGTGGGTTCTGAATATACTTTGCCTCGTTCTCGTTGGGCTTTTGCTGATACTGGATAGAGATCAGCTCGGAACCAATCTCAAACAACTCCGACTTGATCTCGTGAACCAGTCCCCAGGCTTTTGCTTCTTCAGAATTGAGGGTTGTTCTGGCAAGCATGGCGTTGGTCACTTCTTGTCCGGTTTTACCCGTATTGGCAGCAATCACCTGCGCAATATTCTCGGCCTCTATTTTCATTTCCTTCAGTCGTTCTTCGAGTTGACTTTCTTCCAGCGTCTCATCTTGCGCGAAGGTCACGCTCACCCCGTGCAGGAGGAATTGCGCTTGCGGCACGGACAAACGCCGGCTGCCGACGCAATAGAGAACAATGGCTATTGAATCCACAGTGCCAAAGTTGTGGGTAGTAAAGGTGGCAGGCAATCCTTTCAAATAGTTATAGGCGCTCAGACCGTAAAAGGCCTCACCACCGGGAGAGGAAATGAGCAGAATAAACTCCCGCGCGCCTTGCCGTATCTTTTCGTCAACGGTATTGATGAGGGAATTCACCGTTTCGTCTATTACGGGAGCGAAAAATTTGATGACGGTTGGCTTTCCTTGCATTGAAGATCCTGTCGGCTACTACTGAATTTCATCCTTGAGGAAACCCCGTATCTCTTCTAATTGTAGCCATGTTCCGTTCTTCGTTATGCCTTTGGCGCAGGCTTAGCGCTGCTTTACCGAAGGATGGCGACCGTTTGCTCGTCAGACATAAAACTCCTCCTTGTCAGCAGCAAGCCATTGTGCTGCAAGAGTTTCTCCAGCAATTCTCTTGCCGACCGATCCCAATGCGAGAGGCGTAGTAAAAAAAGGAACTGTTTTCGTTTTTGCGAAAAAGGTGGGGAAATTTCCAAAAGTTGAGAAATACAGTGATGTCTAATGGAATCTTTTTGCAATATTCCGAAAACATTCCCCAATACCAGTAACCTTTTCTCTCGTCTTTTCGTCTCTAAGAAAAAGGACCACAATCATGCAGACCACTTACGATCCCTCTAGCCTGTACCCTGAATTCGGCGCCCGCATTTACGGTTACCTGCGCCATCTCACGCAGGATGCCGGCTTAGCAGAAGATCTTACCCAAGAGACCTTTCTGCGTGCAATAGAAAACCTTCACACCTTTCGTGGTGAGGGGGAAGTATCAAACTGGCTCTATCGCATCGCTACCAACCTCTTCCGCGACTACCTGCGCACGCACAAAGGCAAAGAACAGCTTATCTGGGAGAACGGAGAAGACCGTGAAGCAGGCGAAGACTTTCTCGCCAATGTTCCCGACCCAAGCCCTTCTCTGCCGCAAATGTTGGAACGCCAGGCGGTGACGCAGTGCGTTCGTGATTGTATCGCTGCACTACCTGCACCCTACCGCGCCGCGCTCCTGCTCTATGCGGTCGAAGGGAAAACCGTCGAAGAGAGCGCCGCCATCCTCGGCTGCAGCAAAGAGGCCATTAA
>JBGPOI010000114.1:0-11569 GCA_041487975.1 Binatia bacterium
ATCCGTTATTTCCTGCCGTGGCGGCCGGTGCCGCGAGAGAAGATCCAGATTATTCTCGAAGCCGCCCGCCTGGCCAGCCGCGCGGGTAACGCGGATTTTGCCCGCGCTATCGTGGTCGAACGCGACAAACTCGCCAAGGCTGACCTGCAAGCCCTGACGTTACCGGTCAACGCCGGTATGATCGAGATGGCGCCCGTCCACATCTATTGGTGGGGCGATCTGCAAGCCTTCACTCGCGACATGCCTGCGCGGGCACGCCAACAAGTGGATATGGGAGTCCTCAATATCAGCCACGGGTGGACACACAAGTTCATCAACGAAGTTGCTTACCCGCAGGTAGTGCAAGTGTTTAGCTCGGACCCGGTGCTCAATGCCAAGGTGACCGGGTGTGAATCCGGCCTAGCAATCTCTCAGGCGTTGCTGGCCGCGGTCGATGAGGGACTCGGCACTATGCTCTGCACCTATCCCGAGGAGCCGGCGCGTCAGGTGTTTGGCGTGCCCGATCACTGGACCGCCTTGTGGGTGCAGTTCATCGGCTACCCGGCCGAAGGTTGGGAAGCCGGCGGGCAACGGCCACGACCGCCGCTGGGTGAACTCTATCATGAAGGGCGCTACGGCGCTCCGTTCCGTGGCTCTGAAGGGGTTGTTGCGCAACTACAAGCCGCCAAGATGCTCCAGGACCCCGCCCCCCTCCCCTGGCGCCGAGAAGAGGTGCGAACGGTCAGTCGCATGTTGGGGCTGCCGGAGGAATAAAACGAGACCGGAGCCGTTCAACTCGGAGTCCGGAGTCAGCAGGAAAAAGAACTCAACAGAAATACGCATGGATACTAACGAGTACAAAACCGTACAAACGTGGATTGCCGGTGTGCATGAGCAATCAGGAGTCTCGCCCGAGAATGACACGAAACGTCTGCAAGTGCTGGCAGAGTTCTGCGCGCGAATCGAAAAAGATCCGGATCAGATGATCGACGACTGCCTACGTGATGTCGAAGGCGGCAAGAAGATTCGTGTGAAAGGCCGACGTTTCTACGCCGAGAAGATCGCTGAGTTTGAACAACAGGCTGAAGGCAGCCCCGGCGAGAAACGGCAGAAGGCAAACTACATCCGCAGTTTCCTTATCCACAATGGCGTGCTGTTACAGACTAGCCCGCTCCTTTAGCGCTACCAATTTTTCGCGAGGGGTCGTAGGGGCTTGATCCGTCAAGCCCTTCCCCAAAGGAGGGTTCCATGGATTTTCTACAAGTCTGCGGTCTGCGGCGCAGCATCCGCATTTTTCGTCCCTGGCAACAGGTAGAGCGTGAAAAAATTCAGCGCATCCTCGAAGTAGCCCGCTTGACGACTTGTCCAGGGAATTTACAACCCTGGCGGGCGGTCGTGGTGGAACGCGATAAACTCTCTGCTCAAGACCGCGAGGCGCTCCTAGCCGCGGACAACTACCAGGGCGCGCATGTGCAGGCGCCCCTCTGGATCTACTGGTTCGCCGACGTGGACGGCTCAACTGCCGAGACCTTCCGCCAACGCGTGCATGAGTTGGTGGACCTGGGCGCGTTGCCGACGTTCTACGGCTGGACGCACGAGACTATTGACTCAGCCATTGTCAAAGGCGAGACCGCGCCGGAAGGGATGCCGGCAATTCACACGTTGATACATAATCTGCCCCGCGAGGCGGCGGCCGCGGTCGCCCGGCAAGAGACTGTTGGCGTCTGTGCGGTCGCCACACTGGCGGCGGTAAACGAAGGATTAGGCACGTGCCTACATATGGCCGCTTCGTCGGATAAGGTGCAGGTACTGAAAAAAGTGCTCAAGGTACCAGACGGCTGGGAACCGGTATGGTGTCAACTGGTCGGTTATCCGGCCGAGGAACGAGAGGCGGGCGGGCAACGACCGCGGCTCCCGTTTGAGACCCTCTATTTTGATGGCGCCTACGGCAAGCCGTTCACGCGCGACCCTAAGGTAGTCGAAGATCTCACCAAGGAAGGCTTGCTGCAAACGCCGATGCCCAAACCCGGCCGCTTCGAGGAACTAAAACATCTCGCTCGCATGCTCGGGTTCCCGCTGTAACGAGCAGGCTGCTGTCTCTGCGGTCGCCCTTCGACAAGCTCGGGGTGACCGGGTCAAGTTCTCAGCCAATGTAGTAACCGTTCGTGCTGAGCTTGTCGAAGCACGAGAGGAGGCAAGGGGACTGCTGACTGCTAATAGCTGCTTTATGAATGACATCAAATCCTACACCACGGTGCAAAAGTGGATCGCCAACGTCAACCGGTACTATAATCTCAGCGATGAGGAC
The DNA here is from genome assembly GCA_041487975.1 of Binatia bacterium. Lineage (GTDB taxonomy): Bacteria > Desulfobacterota > Binatia > Bin18 > Bin18 > JACQEL01. The sequence continues at coordinate 2,288 of JBGPOI010000114.1, forward strand.
TGGGTGGGTCGGTTGCAGATGCTAGCTGACTTCTGCCAATCGGAGGAGAAAGATCCGGATACCATGATCACCGAGGCGTTGGCGGAGAAGAGCGACAAGGTCGATTACATGCGGCATCTTAAGAAGTTCGTGAAAGCCCAGAGCGCGACCCCGCGTATTGCCCACGACCTGGAAAACGTGGTGCGTTCGTTCTTCATCCACAACGGCGCCCGGGTGGTGGTACGGCCGTACAACGATGTCTAAAACAGTACGGCGTCAAGACGAGTCTCAGGCAAGTTTAAGGTAAATCTGCGACTTGTTTGAGACTAGTTTTGACTCCGCACTCTTTGCCGATATTCCTGCAAATCGCGCAGCACGGCAGTGATTCTCTCCAGCGAATAGCGCGCGTTGCGCGGACTGGTCGAGGGAATAACAAAAACCTGCGCGCCTCCGAAACGATCGGTTTGTCGACCGGGCTCGCCGTTATTGCCGCAACAGACGCGGTAGCCGGTGAGGCCAACGAAGCAGACGATGCGTGGCTGGTAGCGCTCAATCTTTTCTTGCAACGCTTTCGCGCCACGACGAAACTCCACTGGCTTCAGTTCATGGATGCCACGCGTCGGTCGCTTCACCACATCGGTGAGACCGATGGCCCACTCCAGCAGTCGTGCGTCGTCTTCCGGACCCATGGGCTCGGGCACCAAGCCAGAGGCCGAGAGCGCCGGCCAGAAGCGGTTCTGCTTGTAAGCGAAATAGTGTCCGACTTGCGCGGAATAGAGGCCAGGGTTGAGACCGACGAAGACAATGTCCAGTCCTTCACGGAGATAGTCAGGCAGGGTGTCTCCTTGCCATTGGCTGTCTTTTTTATTCTTCGCCGGCATGGCTCTTCCGCCAGGAAGTAGGGGCACGGCACGCCGTGCCCCTACAGTTCGTCTTTATCCCTTCCAGTCCTTAGCCCCTCCTACTGCGCCGTATATCCCCCATCGAGCACTAACTCAGCGCCGGTCATATACGAGGATTCGTCTGAAGCCAGGAACAAGACCCCGTTAGCGATCTCCTCAGCCGATCCTTCACGCCCCAACGGCGTCGCCTGTTCAAAAAGTTTGCGCGCTTCCGGATCGATCCCCTGGGTCACCATCAGCGTCGTGATCACTCCCGGGTGGATCGAATTGACGCGAATGTTCTCCTTGGCGTACTGCACGGCCGCACTCTTAGTGAGAATACGGACCGCTCCCTTAGTCGCTTGATAAGCCGCCGCCCCGCCCACGCCGATCAGACCGGCGATGGAGGAAATGTTGATAATCGAACCGCCACCGGCTTGACGGATCGCCGGGATGGCATGCCGCATCCCCAGAAACACGCCAGTCTGGTTGACGGCGATCACCCGATTCCAGATTTCCAGGGTCGTGTCCTCAATCCCTTCCATGCGTAGGATACCAGCATTGTTGACCAGGATATTCAGCCTGGCGAAGTTGCGCACCGCAACGCCTACTGCGTTTTGCCAGTCTGTCTCCTGAGTCACATCGAGATGGACATAGACTGCCGCTCCACCGGCAGCCTGGATCTCACGCGCGGTTTGCTGTCCCTCTGCATCAAGCACGTCGCCCAGCACCACCTTTGCTCCTTCGCGGGCGAACAGCTTACCTTCGGCTGCTCCTTGCCCCCGCGCCCCGCCGGAAATCAACGCAACTTTGCCATCTAAGCGTCCCGCCATGTCCGTCCTCCTTCGTCTACATGTAGGGGTCCGATTCATCGGACCCAAAAAGGGCTTGATGAATCAAGCCCCTACAAACCCCAACAAAAACACAAGTGGTGAGTAGTATGCATTTTATGCACCATTTTCGCAAAAGTGCGCAAAGCGCACCCTACAAAAATTCCAGTTCCTAGCCCCCAGTCCCCAACCTCCTGAGCAGTTGCCCATAATACCGCTCTAGCGCCCGGTCTGACCATACCGTGAACAGCGAACGTAACACTATGGCGTACACCTGCGCGCGTGCGATCTTCACCCGTGCCTTGGGATCGAGTAAGTGCTCAGAGCGCCCCACCAACGTCAACGTGGCGAGGCCGATCAATAAGGGCCAGGCACAGGCCAAACGCAGCCGCCATTCGCAGCGCGGAATCGCCAAAGTGTACGCCCACCCTTCGCGGTAGTGCGCGAGCGTGAGATCGAGCAGATCATGCAACAGTGGTCGCACCCGTCCGAGCGTTTGCGGGTCGAGTAATTCCTCCGGCCGTACGCCGAGGGCAGCCAGTTCAACGCGCGGGAGATAACAACGGCCGAGGCGGAGATCCTGGGCGATGTCACGCAAGATGTTGGTCAATTGCAACCCTTTGCCGAACCGCACCCCGCGGGTCGCCATCGCTGCCACATCCCAATGTCGTAGCGAGGAAATATGCGCGGTTGTAATCCTGGTCCAAAATTCCCCCACACATCCAGCCACAAAGTAGGTATAGCGATCGAGGTCGGCGCGGGTTTCTAATGCTCCAACCCTGCCCTCGCCTTCTCCAGGAAACACCGTCAGGTCCATCTGCATGCCCTGGGTCAACGTCAGCACCAGCTCGCGGATGTAGCGTTGATCTCGCTGTTCCATGTTGGCAAGCAGAGCAAAGCAATCAGCCAAGCGGGCGAGCAGTTCACGTTCGGCTGGGTTGTGTTGCTGCCTAGTCAGATGCTCCTGAAGAGTGGCCACAGCGGCCGGACCGACTTCGCCGAACGCGGCGCGATATTGGTCGAGATAGCTAAGGCGCAGGTCGCGCGGCAAGAGCGCGGTGTCAGCAATAGTATCCGCCGCCCGGCAGAACAGGTAGGCCAATCCGATGGGCTGACGCACGCCCTGCGGGAGCACGCGCAGGCTCAGGGAAAATGAGCGGCTCACTCGGGGGAGAATTTGGTAGAGGAGACTCGATGCGGTTCCGCTTGTCATCATGCGGCTCAAGAGATACGCCGCCGGGGTGAGACCGTCAATTGGAGAAGTCGAGGAGACCCCCAAGGAGTAGACTGCCTAATCTCTTTTGAGCTAACCGCTGATGGCTGACTGCTGATAGCTTTTTCTCACTTCATCCCCGCCTTGCGCAAGCCGTCAAGATAGCGCTCTAAGTCCGCTGGATCTTTGAAGGCAGCATTCTGCTTGAACCACTCCAGAGAGTAATTGGGCACAAGACGCAGGACTTCTGCCACCTCAGCCCGGGCCTCCTCTAGCCGGCCTAACTCGACGTAGCAAACAGCCAGGTTGACGTGGGAAGGGCTAAAATTGGGGTTGAGGGTGAGGACTTTCTTCAGAGGTGCAAGCGCCTCTTCATATCGCCCCGCCATGAGATAGGCAAAGCCTAAGTGATTGAGGTAGGGGGGTGGATAGTGGGGATTGAGGCGCATCGCCTTCTCAATCAATCCGATGGCTTCCTCCGGCCGCCCGGCAAAGATCAGAGTAATCCCCAGATTGGCATAGCCCTCAGCATCATTGGGATCGAGAGCGATGGCCCGCTCTGCCTCGGTAATGGCCTGCTCATGCTGCTTCTTGTACAGATAGGCCGCGCTCAATACCCGGTGGGGCAAGGGCAGGGAGTCATCCAGGGCAGCGGCCCGCTGTGCCAGTTCAAAAGCCCTCTCTAGAGATTGAGCGCGATCTTTGTTCCATACAAAGAACCAATCGAGAACGTAGGTAAAACCCAGTACCGCGTACGCTCCCGCATACTTTGGGTCCAGCTCCACGGCTTTCTCAAACATCTGCTGCGCCTGCGCATTCGCCTCTTTCTTCACCTCGTACGCTGCGCGGAGAAAAGACTCCAGCCCACGCAACCAGTAGTCATAGGCCTCCAGGTTGTTGGTGGGAGCGCGTCGGAAACGCTCTTGTTCGTCTGGCGTGAGCATGACTTTCAGCGCCGTCACGATCTTCTGTCTAATCTCATCTTGTAGGGCAAAGAGTTCCGTCAGCGGCCGGTCATAACGCTCGCTCCACAGATGCTGATCCTGGGTGGCATCGACCAACTGCGCCGTAATCCGCACCTGGTCCCCGGATCTGCGCACGCTCCCTTCCAACACGTATCGCACCCCCAACTCTCGGCTCACCTCTGGCAGCTTGACGGCCTTGCCCTTGTAGGTGAAGGCGGAGTTGCGCGAGATGACAAACAGGCTGGAGATCTGCGAGAGATCCGAGGTCAGGTCCTCGGTGAGCCCGTCGCTGAAGTATTCTTGCTTCGGGTCTTCACTCATGTTGACGAAGGGCAGCACGACGATGGAAGGCTTGTCGGGCAGCGGAAGCGCAGGCGCCTCCTGAGTAACGAGTAACGAGCGATGAGTGATGAGTGTCGGAAGAGAAGGATACACAAGAGTTAGGACCGCCCCGGCTATGAGCAGCAGTCCGCTTAGTAAGAGCAGCGCCCGCATCGTAGGGTGGGCACCGCCCACCGTGCTGATCTTCAACCATTGCACGCGCAGGGTTTGACGCCACCCGGTAGGTCGTTCTGATAGTAGGAGATAGACCTGTTGCCGTTGGGCAATGTTCTTCAGTTTCGGCCGCCCCAGCGACACGACCGTGCCCAGGGAGAGTTTCTTCTCGACTTCCTGATAGACAATGTGCGAGATGCAGATGGTATCCGGCTCGGCTAAGGCTTGCAGCCGGGAGGCCACGTTCACCCCATCGCCGAATACATCACCATCACGTTGGACGATGTCGCCCGAGTGGATGCCGATGCGGAGGTGGATCTGCTCGTTGGTCTCTTTCTCGGTGTTGTGAGTACGAAATTGGCTCTGAATCTGCTGGGCGCACTGCACGGCGTTGACCACCGAGGGGAAGTCGACCAGGAAGGCATCGCCCACGGTCTTAATCACGTGGCCGGAATACTCGGCCACGGCCTGCTGAACGATGAGATTGTGCGCGGTCAGCAGCCGCAGCGTGCGGGCTTCATCGGCGCCCATCTGGCGGCTAAAGCCCACCATGTCGGTGAACATGATAGCGGCGAGCTTGCGAGTCTCAGCCGTTGCCGCCGCTGGCGACTCCCTGCTCATGAGGGCGATTATGCTGCACGTTCTGCCCGGCTGTCAAATGATGCACGAATAGAAAGTAGGGGGCGTATTGCAATACGCCCTTACCGCCCCCTCACCCTGACCCTCTCCCGTGAGGGGAGAGGGAACCCATATGCGAAAGGTATCAGAGATCGAGCAGATCTGAGTTGCGAAGTTGTTCCAGTGCCAAACGGCGCATCGAAAAGCGGTCTTTCTCTTCGGGAGCCATCTCGGCAAACGTCCGGTCACTGTCTAAAGGTTGAAAGATCGCATCCCAACCAAAGCCGTTGGCGCCGCGCGGTATCTCAGGGATAAGCCCCTGAACTGTTCCCGAGAAGACGCGAGCATCTGTGCCGTCGTCGTAGGCAAAAAGGGTAGTCGCCGTAGCCCTCCGGTTGGCTTCACCCCGCAGCAGTCGGCAGATTCCCTCCGTGCCTAGACTCACGAGAAACCACTTAATCAACGCTCCGGGCAAGCCGTTCCAGGCAGTAAAGGCCAGACCAGTATCTTCAACCAATACTGGACGGCCAAGCTGAGCGTAGGCTTGCCGAGCTTTGTGGCGCACAACCGGTTCAAGATCAATGTCCTGAATTTCTTCCAGAGGCAAGGACGCCTGTGTCAGTGGACGGCCGAGGATACGTTCGATTTCGGCCAGTTTAATGGCACTACTAGTGATGAAGATAAGCACGTGTCAGTTTTTCAGCCAATATCGCTGCCACTCGGCGAGATGGGTCAGGGTCTCAAGCGAAGGCATGCGGTCAGCGTACACCTTGCCTTGCAAGTGATCGTATTCATGCTGGACTACCCGCGCATGAAAGTCTTTGGCGATGAAATCCATAAGCTTGCCGTGACGGTCCAGCGCCTCGACGCGCAACTCACGGTAGCGCGGCACAACCCCACGCAGATCGGGGATACTCAGACAGCCCTCCCAACCATCTAGCGTTTCTTCGGACAGGACGGTGAGGCGCGGGTTGATGAGCACGGTCAGCGGGACAGAGGGCGCGTCGGGATAGCGTGGATGTTTTTCGACTTCTAGGATCGCGACCTGCTGTGAGACGTGCACCTGCGGCGCCGCCAGACCTACACCATCGTATTCACGCATGGTCTCGATCATGTCGTCGATGAACTGCTGGAATGCGGGTCGCGCGATGCTCTCGGGAGGGACGGGCTCGGCGACTCTGCGCAGCACCGGATGTCCCAAGTGGCAAACTTTCAGAATTGCCATACTTCGCTCCTCAGATTCTCCCAATCCACATTGCGCAACGTCTCGGTGGTGTTACTTTCTGCGGCGCAGGCGCGCTGCCTCTTCGCGGTGGAACGCCAGCACTCGGTGGCCCTGGCGATGTTGGGCAACCAGGGTAGCCAAACCCATACGGTCGATCAGCACGCAGCCTTCGCGGCGCGCCAGATTCCGCGCCGGAAGAGTAAACAGTCGGTTCGTCACAATCATGACACGCCCACAGCCATAGGCTTCCCGCACGGTCAGAACCTCGGCCACCACCTCTTTGCCAACTCGCTGCTCCTGACGTTGTAGTCGACAGACGAAGCTTGCTCTTCCCCGCGTCAGCAGGAAATCGACTCGCTGGCCTTCTACTCCGGTAGCCCGGTGTGCCCCATAGCCCTGCGCGCGGAGCAGATCGGCGGCATAGCGCCGGAATGCCTCGTCGCTCATCGCCTCCACCTCCCTAAGGATCTCCGCGCGCTCGCGACGCCGCCACGCCAGGTCGGACAGCCCCCACAGTCCGCTCCCGCCGCCTACCCACAAAAGAGCCATAGGCCAGTTCCCATGCAAGAAGATGGTAGCGAACATTAACAGCAAAAACGCGGCGGTGCCCTTAAGAACCAGCGCGCGGCCGGTTCTCTCTCTCCACGCTTTTCGTGGCGCGACAATGGTTGTCGAGTGAGCACGCTCCCGCATAAACGTTACGAAAGTGAAGCTAAACGTAGAGCGGGCATGGCCCACCAAGAACTGCTGGAGGCTGTTGCCTGAACCTGGCGGGCAGTACCTACCCTACGAGGGGTTGTTAGACTCTAGACTCCGAACTGATTTAGCGAATTGCACCCTTCTCTCGCAGTCGATTGATTTCCGCCTGCGCCAGTCCGATGCCACCCAGGACTTCATCCGTGTGTTCGCCGAGAGACGGAGCCAGGCGGCGGACGGAACCTGGTGTCTCAGACAGCTTCGGCGCGATGCCGACTTGTTTGACCTTCCCGTGCTGCGGATCTTGCACCTCAATGACCATGTGTCGAGCTTGGACCTGTGGGTCCTGCTCTAGCTCGTCAAGCGTGAGCACCTTGCCGACACATTGATCGGTTTGATTCAGGATCGTAAACCATTCGTCCCTTGTCTTCGTCTTAAATACCTCACGCAAATGTAGTTCAAATCGTATCCAGCGAGCGGTGCATACGGACCGGTCTGACCGTAGCCGGTGACCGCACAATAGATCAGGCGCTGATTCATCGACTTGAGGGTATTATAGTCAATGCCCAGCCGCTTGGCCACGCCCGGACGGAGTTCTTCGACCAACACATCAGCTTTACGGACCAGCTTATAGAAAACCTCTCTCGCTTCTGGGTCTTTCAAGTTGATGCCGACACTCTTCTTGTTCCGCTGCAGCGCGTTGTGGACCGACACCCCACCGGCACCGGCCATCTGGGTGCCCGCGGCGCCAGCCTGTTCGGCACGGCGGCCGGTGGGTGGGCCTGGCTCCTGGATACGGATGACTTCGGCGCCCATATCGCCAAGAATCATGGTGCAAAACGGCCCCGGCGCAAGACGGGTAAGATCAAGAACGGTGATTCCTTCGAGCGGTCCCGGCATGCTGTGCTCCTCCTGATGGCTAGTCTCAGACCGAGATAGCCAGATACCCCAGCGGAGCGGGGAAAGCAACGACGAGCGAGGGGCGAGGACTGAGTAAGATAGAACGGAGCGCGGAGTTGCACAACTCAGTCCTCATCGCTCAGTCCTCATCACTTTCCTAACTACACTACTCCTTTCTCCTTCAGTCCAGCCAAATCGGCTTCGCTTAAGCCGAGCAACGCGCCATACACCTCGGCGTTGTGCTGACCGAGCAGCGGCGCAGGCTGCACCTGCACCGGGGACTCTGACAGCTTCACCGGACACCCCGGCATGGTAAACCCCGACCGTTGCGGGTGATCGATGGTGACGATCATCTCGCGCTGCTTGAGGTGTTCATTGACCAAGAGATCGCCAGTATCGAGAACGGCACCACAGGGCACTCCTGCTTCTCCCATCAATTTCATCGCGGTGAATTTGTCTTTCGTCTTCGTCCATGTAGTCACCAAGGAGTGGACCTCTTCCGCGTGTTTACTGCGCGCGGCGGGCGACGAATAGCGGTCGTCGCCGATCAGGTCCGCCCGACCGATAACTCGCAGCAGACTCTCCCACATCTCCTCCGAGCTGACGGTCAGATACACGTAATCGTTCGCTCCCTCGGGAGCGCAAGGATAGATGTCACCGGGCGCCATGCCCAGAATCCGATTGCCGCGACGCTCCACTGGCTTGCCGGTGAGGTAGTGACCGAGCATCGCCACCCGAGTGAAGTTGACGACGGCGTCCTGCATCGCCACCTCGACCTTCTGTCCCTGCCCAGTTTCGAGCCGTTGGATGTAGGCGGCAAGAATGCCGATGGCGCAATGCAGCCCGGTGCCAGTGTCGCCGATCGTCGGTCCGGGTTTCACTGGTGGTGATCCGGGCAGGCCGGTCACACTCATAGCGCCCCCCGCGGCTTGCGCGATCATGTCGAAGCTCTTGTAGGGAGCATAGGGGCCGTAGGTACCAAAACCTTTGATGGTGGCGTAAATGATGCGCGGGTTGAGGCTGCGGAGTACGTCATACCCCAGGCCCAGGCTTTCCATCGTCCCCAAAGAGTAGTTTTCCGCCACGATGTCGAACTTCGGCACCAGTGATTTGAAAATTGCCTGGCCTTCCTCGCTTTTGAGGTTAAGGGTAATGCCGCGTTTGTTCGCGTTGAGCAAGAGAAAATACACGCCGTCCTGTCCAGGCTTTTCCGCAAATGCTCGCCTCCCCTGGTCCCCACCGCGGGGAGATTCGACCTTGACGACGTCCGCGCCCAGCCAGGCCAGCATCTCGGTACACGACGTGCCGGCCTCGAACTGAGTGAGATCCAATACCTTCACATTTGCTAGGGCTTTGCTCATACCTGTCCCTCCTTCGTTGAGATGAGAAAGGTATGTTACGAGGAAGTGGTAGCAGGATGCAAGAGATTAGAATCACCAGACCGGACGCTATGACACTGGAGAAAATCAGGATGAAGGTG
>JBGPOI010000115.1:0-11557 GCA_041487975.1 Binatia bacterium
ACAAGGAGGGAACATCATGGCAACAGCAAATCTAGAAAGACGGGTACAGGCGCTGGAAGCGCAGGTGCAAGAATTAGCGGACCGCAACGCGATTCAGACCTTGCGATTTCGTTATCATGAATATGTCAACGAGAAGAAACCTGAACTCATCGGCGAGCTTTTTAGTAGCGATGCCGAGATCGATTATGCTCACCTTGGCGCAGTGAAGGGACGTGACAAGATCGTCTCGTTCTTCCGCAAGGGGCTCTCTGACCTAGTGCCGTTCGTCAAACAGTTCATCCACAACCATGTCATCCACGTGGCAGGCAACACCGGCACCGGCCTCAGCTACCTGGAGGCAACGCCCGTGTACAAAGGCGAGAGCTATCTCGTTGCTGCTCGTTTTGACGACGAATATGTGAGGGAAAACGGACACTGGTATTTCAAGAAGGTGAAGCTGACGCCCTATTTTATGGTGCCGTTGAAGGAGGGCTGGGCGCAGGAAGATCGGATTAAGATGGGCAGGTGAAGCAATTGCGGATTGTCGATTGTGGATTTGAGCAGGTAGGGGCACGGCGATGCCGTGCCCTTTCAGCTTGTTACTTTCCTTGAAACTTTGGCCGTCGTTTCTCCATGAACGCCGTGACCCCTTCTTTGTAATCGTCGCTGTTGAAGCAGCGGGCCGAGAAGGCGCGGATCTTGTCCATGTCACGCAGGCTGGCAGCTTTGGTGCTTTCGCGCACGAAGAACTTGTGGGCGGCCACACTGAGCGGGGCATTGTCGGCCAGTTTCAGCGCGTAGTCCCGGGTGTACGATTCAAGGTCGGCTTTGGGCAGGACGCGGTTCACCAGACCCATGTGGTAGGCTTCTTCGGCATTGTATACACGAGCTGTGAGCAAGATTTCGGTGGCGTTGGCCGCGCCGACAATGTGGACGAGGCGTTCGACTCCTCGCTCGACCGGGTAAGCAATGCTCAAGCGAGCTGCGGGAATGCAGAAACGCGCGTCATCCGCGCACAGGCGCAGATCGCACATCACGGCCACTGAGCAACCACCGCCAAAACAGATGCCGTGGATCATGGCGATGACCGGTTTTTCCAGCGTGGCGAGTGACGCGAGCGCCTGTCCGGTGGCCCGGTCGTATTCAGCCGTTGTGGCCGCATCGGCACGGACCTTGCCGAACTGGGAGATATCGGCGCCGGAAATGAAGGCTTCTTCGCCGGCCCCGCGGATCAGCAGCACGCGCAGGTCATTGTCCTCGGCGACCTGTGCGACTAAGCCGGGCAGGGCTTGCCACATCTCCATGCTGACGGCGTTACGTCGTTCAGGCCGATTAAAGGTGATCCACGCTAGGGGCGGCTCTTTGTGGAACAACAAGGGTTGGGTGGACATTATGTGCTCCTCTCTGACTGGCAGTGATGAGGTATGAGTGCTGAGGGCTGAGTAAAAGTTTCTTTGGTTGGTCTTCTTGTCTTACTCAGTCCTCAGTCCTCGTTACTCAGTCCTCTTATTAACGAAACGCTGGGACGACTTCCTTGGCCAGCAAACGCAGGTTCTCGTCGTTGTGCTCGGGCCGGCAGGCGGACGGTAAGATCACCATCTTAGCGCCGGCAGCGATGTATTCCTTGAGTCGTTTCTGGCACTCTTCCGGCGTTCCAGCTAGAGCATACTTATTCACCAGCTTGGAAAAATCCTGGTTGTACTGCTTTCCCAGCTTCTCAACGCACATCCGCCGCGCTTCGTCGCCGTTGGCGTGTACGGTGGCAAAAATGAATAAGCCAGGGGTGAACGTGCTCATATCCCGGCCATACTCTTTGCCGAAACGGTAGATGGTCTCGACGCTCTCGTGCAGTTGCTCAGGAGTGTACATGTAGGGGATCCAACCGTCCGCGTACTTGGCCGTGCGGCGCATCGCTGGTTCCTTGCGTCCGGCCACCCAGATGGGCGGCCGTGGCTTCTGTGCGGGCGCCGGTTCGATAGTGACCCCGTTCAGCTTGGTGAACTTTCCGTCGAAGGTCACGTTCTTCTCGGTCCACAACTTGGTAATGACCTCCAGCGCTTCATTGGTGCGGGCGCCGCGTTGGTTCACCGGCACTCCGCAGGCCTCGAACTCTTTGGGGAACTCACCGCCGATGCCGACCCCGAAGTTGTAGCGCCCGCCTGAGACCACATCGAGCGCCGCGCCCATCTTAGCCACCAGCGCGGCCGGGTAGAGCGGGAGCAACACGACGGAGCTGAGCAGTTTGATACGCTTGGTTGCTCCGGCCGCCACTGACAGTGAGATAAAGGTGTTCGCCACCGGCCCGTGGAACATCACATGTTCGCCACAGCCGAGAAAATCAAAGCCGAGATCTTCCGCCTGCCGGGCAAATTCGGCGACTCCAGTCACCGACGGTAGCGCCGTGCCAAATTCAATCTTTCCCATGCTTCCTCCTCGTGAATGGCTTGTCCTCTCTCATAGCCCCGGATGCTAGGAAGAATCAACCCGTGTTGACAGAAAAACGCTGTCGCCACTATCGTGGGCCGAACGAGGAGGCGACATGGCGCTATCATATTTTGCCCGTATCGCGGAAGAGCGTATCCGCGAAGCTCAACGAGAAGGAGCTTTTGACAATTTGCCGGGCAAAGGCAAGCCGCTCGTGTTGGAGGATCTGAGCACGGTTCCAGAAGACCTGCGCGTGGCCTACCACCTGCTCAAGACCGCCCATGTTCTGCCTCCTGAGGCTGAATTACAAAAAGAGATCCACACCCTCCAGGATCTGCTCAAATACATCGAGGATGACGGTGAGCGCAAAGCGTTGGCCAAAGAGATTGAGTGGAAGGTGCTCCGGCTCGATCTGCTGAAGCGGCGCTCCTTCTCGTGGCACACCTCCCGCTCCTATGGAAAGAAACTGGTGCGAAAGTTTTTGCACAGATAGCTGTCAGCTTCCTCTATTCTTTCGGCCGTTCCCCCAGGCTTCGCCAGCTTCCCTTCTCCCGCAGACTTTTCACGCCCCTTGCGCTTTGCTGCGCGTTCACCCCCATAGCACCGAGCAACTCCGTGCTCATATCGGCGAGGATATGGTCCTTGATACTGCCCTCGCCGCGCGGGTCAGCCGCCAGGAACGCCTCGATTTTCTCTCGTGGTAGGCCGGTCTCAATAAACAGGTCGAGGAATTGCAGCAGACCGATTTGGCCCTTGTGGGCCTTATAAACGGCGAGCAGTCGCTGACAATCTTGACATATCCTGGTAAACCATCCCGCTCGTTCCTGGCAGTAATTGCACTTCATAAATATTAACCTAGCGATTCGCTGCCTGACGGACAAGTTGCCGGTAGACACGTCCCCAAGCGCGAGCTAAAGCTGAAGCAACGCTACGCAGGAGGGAGGTTCCATGAGCGTCATGCGACTGGGATTTGTTCAGGCGCGCGAGACCGATCTCGACAAGGCCAGCGCCTACTACACTAATGTCCTGGGCCTGCAAGAGGTCGCGCGGCAGGACGGCAAACGCTACTTCAAATGCTGGGACGAATACGATCACCACAGCGTGGTCATCGAAAATGGTGGTCTGGGTCTGGTGAAGATGGGCTACAAGGTTGAAACGCAGGACGAGTTGGGGCGCCTGGAGAAGGCCATTGAGGCGTTCGGCTTGCCGGTGCGGCGTGTCTCTCGTGGTGAGAATCTCGCTTTGGGGCAGGCGATCCGCTGCACTTTGCCTTCGGAGCACGTGCTCGAACTGTACGCCGAGGCCGAGCAGAGCGGCACACGTGTGGGGACGCTGAATCCTGATCCTTGGCCGACCGAGCAGACCGGTATATCGCCACAGCGGTTAGATCATCTGCTAGTGACCGCCGAAGATGTCAAAACCAACGCCGACTTTTTCACCCGTGTGCTGGGCTTTCGCATGAGCGAGCGTATCATTCCCGATCTCAAGAATGAGGGAGAACTTCTCGCCGCGTTTCTGTTCTGCTCTAACAAGGCGCACGATATCGCTTTTGTAAAAGGCCCTAACGGCAAGCTCCATCACTTCGCCTTCTGGCTCGACAACTGGAACGACATCCTGCGCGCCGGTGACATCCTCGGCCGCAACGGCGTGAAAATCGACTTCGGCCCGGCCCGCCACGGCATCACCCGCGGGACCACGATCTATTTCTTTGGCCCCAATGGCAACCGTAACGAGATGTTCTCGGGTGGGTACATGACCTATGCGGACTTCCCCTGCATCACCTGGACGGCGGACCAGATCGGCAGGGCGATTTTCTACATCCACCAAGAAGTCAACGAGCGATTCAGCAATTACCTGACGTAGCAGTCTCTCGGTTCCCTTGAATGTGCTATTCTGATAAAAAATGCTGGTGCCAAAGATGCCGACCCGGTACTCGATCGGCTCGCCATTGGCGTGGCGTCCCTTGAAGTCATAGAGCATCGAGTGGTCGGTCCACTCGACGAAAGTCAAAACCCGAAGCGAACGATTTCAGGCTGGGCTTCGGCGTAAGCCCGGCCGAACTCCAGTTGTGCCTCGCTCTGAGCATGGATCTCGAAGAGTGGTTCTCCTTTGGCGACGACATCACCAACTGTGTGTAAGAGCTTCACGCCGGCGGTGGGGTTGGCCGGCGCGCCGGCCCGTTTGGCGACGCGTGCGATTTCCCAACAGTCGATTTCCCGGATGCGTCCGTCGGCCGGCGCTGACACTATCTGCCGATAAGGCGCCGGCGGCGGCAAGTCATGCGCCCCTTGGGCTGCGATAATGCGGGTGAAGACCTTTTCCGCGGCTCCCGAGTCGAGTGCCTGCTGCGCCGCTCGATAGCCGCCGCTCGGCGCCACCACCCCAGTGATCTCCAGCAGGCGTGCGGCCAGATAGAGTGACTTTTCCCGCAGGTCCAGCGGTGCGCCAGCCTCGCGCCGCAGCACGGACAGAACGTCGAGCGCTTCAAGACGCGGCCCGATTCCCCAGCCAATCGGCCCCCGTGCTTCGGTCACGATCACTTCCAAGCGGAGGCTGATTTGCTCGGCAACCGCGCGGAAAAGACTCCCGAGTCGCTCGGCGTCACTCAGTGAGCGTACCTTGGCCGTCGGGCCGACCGGGATGTCGATGAGCACATGGGTCGCACCCACAGTCTTCTTCTTGGCCAGGATGGAAGCGACCATCTGCGCTTCGGTGTCGATCTCCATGGGCCGCTCGACAGTAATGAGAATGTCATCGGCTGGGGCAAGTTCCAGCGCGCCTCCCCAGGCGATGCATGCCCGGGTTTCCTCGACCACGCGGTGCAGACGCGCGGGCGGGAGAGCGACCTCCGCCAGCACGCCCATCGTGTCGGCAGTACCGGCAGGACTGGTGATCGCCCGCGAGGAGGTCTTCGGCATGGTAACCCCCAGTGCTGCGAGAATCGGAACCACGATCATCGTCGTGCGGTTCCCGGGGATGCCGCCTACACAGTGCTTGTCGGCGATTGGACCCGGCCCGAAATCGAGGCTCGCGCCGGCCGCGATCATGGCGCGGGTGTAATCGACTAATTCTTGCAGGTCGAGCGGCTTAAGGGAGCAAGCAAGAACAAACATCGAGAGTTCGACTTTAGAGTACCGATGCTGGACGACGTCGGCGAGGATGGCGTCGAAAGCCGCTCGATCGAGATGCTGCCCTTCGAGTTTTCTCCGCACCAGATCTACGCTGCGAGGCGCCGGCGCGATAGTCGCCTGCACTTGCGCGCCCTCCGGCAGACCGAGGTCATGCGCGGTTATTTCCGAAAGCCCGATCTCATTAGCGTCAATAAGAGTATCTTCGCAGAAGTTCAGGACGCCGGTGACCTCGCGTGGCGGGCCGCTGGTCGGCGCGGCTTCGACCACCCGCACGCGGTCGAGTGGACGGAAGCCGAGGTTACCCGTGCGCACGGCTGCCTTGTGAATGAAGATGACATGTTCACTCAATGTATCGATGCGCAGGTGTTTGAGGCGAAACATGTGACCTCTCTAATCCAGGCGCACCTGCTCAAGATAGCGTGGCACCGCTGCCGTCCACCCCAACTCGCTCTCGATCTTGGCGTGCAAAGCGTCGGCCGCCACACGCTCGCCGTGGACAACGAAGGCGACCTCGGGCGCGCGCTGCGCGGCGCGTAGCCAGTCAAGCATTTCTGTCTGGTCGGCGTGAACCGAGAATGCCGGGACATTCACCACCTCGGCCCGCACGGGAATGTAGCGCCCCAGCATCTTCACCGACCGTGCTCCTTCCAACAAGGACCGGCCACGAGTGCCTTCGGTCTGGAAGCCGACGAGAATGACGGTATTACGGTGATCGGGCAGGCGATTGGCCAAATGGTGCAACACGCGCCCGCCGGTGGCCATTCCCGAGGCGGAGATGATGATAGAGGAGAAATGCTGGTCGTTGATCGCCATCGACTGCGCGACACTCCGGGCCTCGAGCAGACGGCCGGGATCGAAAGGGTCTGCCTCTCCCCGCAACGCCAGATTGATCTCCGGGCTGCCCTCGGCGAGAGCCTGGCGGTAAACCTCGAGAGCAGACAGCGCCATAGGGCTATCCACGTACACTGGCAGATTTGGCACCCGCCGAGCCTGAACCAAACGGCGGAGATGAAACAGAATTACTTCGGTGCGATCGACGGCGAAGGAGGGAATCACCACCATGCCGCCGCGCGCAGCGGTGCGCACGATGGCTTCCGCGAAACCGTGCAACGATTCGACATCTTCGTGATGTCGGTTGCCGTAGGTGGATTCGACCACCACCACGTCAGCTGCGGGCAAGGGCGCAGGCGGGCACAAGATAGGATGCTTGGGGCGGCCGAGATCACCGCTGAAGACGATCGTCCGTTTTCGCGCATTATCCAGTTCCAGAGTGATCGTCGCTGATCCCAGGATGTGACCCGCAGGCCGGAACGTCGCTCTTATACCAGAAGCGATTTCGACCGCTGAGGCGAAGGGTACGACCGTGAAGCGCTCAATCACGTGCTGGGCGTCTTCTTCTGTATATAAAGGCAGTGCCGGTGAGTGCTTCGAGTAACCTTTGCGGTTGGCGTAGGCTGCATCCTCTTCCTGCAAGTGTCCGCTGTCCGGCAAAACGATACGGGAGAGCGCCTCGGTGCCGGCGGTGGCGAAGATCTTCCCTTGGAAACCATTGCGGCTGAGCGCGGGCAGGTAGCCGGTGTGGTCGAGGTGTGCATGGGTGAGCAGGACCGCATCGAGAGTGGCCGGATCGACCGGAAAGGGTTCCCAGTTCCGTAGCCGTAGTGGTTTCAAGCCCTGAAAAAGACCGCAATCGACTAATACCCGTGCACTGGGCGTAGCGATAAGAAACCGGCTGCCAGTCACGGTCTCCGCTGCTCCGAGAAAACGAAGCAGCGGTACGGCGGGACGCTTTAGATCGTTCATCAGATGGTTGCCTGTAGAACTGCGGCGACGAGTGGCGCCGAGCGAATCGTATTTGTCGGATGAGGGACAGTATCACAAGAGAGCATTCTACGAACCCCGGCGGCACGAATACGCGTCAGAGCCCCAGGCGCGAAGATCGCATGGACCACAAGCGCGTCCACGACCGGAATGCCCTGACGGCGGAGCGCTCGCGCCGCAGCTGCCAATGTAGCGCCGCTACTGGCGATGTCATCGATGATTACCGCACGCGAATAGGATGGAAGTGTAGGAAAGTGGATCTGCACGCGTCGATCTCCTCGTCGCTCTTTCTTGCCGACCACCCAAGGAATTTGCGCTTCTTGGGCGATCGCTCGCACCCAGGGTTCCGACTCTTCATCGGGTCCCACCACCAGGCATCTCTCTCTTGAGCGACGCAGCCAAGCGGCCAAGGCCGGCGTCGCGGACAGAGATTGTGCCTGGCACGGAACGACGTCGTGTAACTGCCGTACACGATGCAGATGGGCCTCGATCGTCAGCACGCGATCGAATGCGCGGCCGAGACACTCACCAATGACCCGCTGCGAGATGGGCTCACCAGGAGCGAAAACCGTGTCTTGGCGCATGTAGGGCAAATACGGAGCGACCAGGATCACTTGCTGTGCACCCGCTCGGCGTAAGGCATCAGCCGCGAGCAGGGTCTCCACCAGCTTCACGTTGGGGTCGTAGAGCGAGCGCACCAGTATAGCGCAGGCTCCAGCTGGGGGACGAATGCGCACGAGGCTCTCTCCATCGGGAAAGCGGTGCACCTCCACACGCGTACCTTTTATCCTCGCCGCTCGCCCCAGTTGCCGGGCGAAACGAGCAGAGTCGGCAAACGCGTGAATGTGGAAGGGAGAGGAGCTGTGCGGCTTGACTTGCGAGGTTCGAGAGTGCACGGCAGCTAGTGCCCGGGGACCTTACCCGGGGGGGCGTTCCCGGGAATGACAGTATTTTCGAACCCTTTCTCATCCGTGCCTTGGAGTGATTCCAAATAGTCAACCAAGAAGGCGATCCGTCCGCGGGCCACAGCCTGCTTGCGCACAGAGCCTATCACGCCTTCCTGCAACTGTTCTCCCCACACCGGCATCGTCCGGGTGCCGTGCCCGGGCGGGTTTTCTTCTCCCGCGATGATGCGGGTGATCTGGTCGCGGGGAAAGGTGCCGTCTGCGCGCTCCGCGGTCCGCGTGAGATCCGCCGGCGGCACGGTCAGGTAGGCAGCGACCGGCCCTTTGCCCGTGCCTTTTTCTCCGTGGCAGCTTGCGCAGTATTGGTGAAACAGTGCTGCCCCGCGCCAGGCCTCTTGCGAGGCAGCGGGCACCGGCCTGCTCACGAGGATTGTTGCTGCGAGCAGCAAGACTTGACTCCGTTTTGTATGCACGGGGATTCTCCCTGTTATTTATGGATAAACTAAAGGTGACGGAGAGACTCTGTTGGGGCGGCTGGGTTCTTGCCCAGCCGCTCAACGCACCATCCCTCAGCTAACTGTCAACTGCCTGGCAATGGAGGGTAGGACTATTTCGCTTGGATGGATTGCAGGTAATAGACCAACTCTAAGATTCGCCCTCGCACTTGGGACTGGGCGGTAGAGCTTGTGCCAGCCTCCAGGCGGAAATCTGTCCCCCAGATTGGCATATCGCGCTCTCCATGCCCCTTCACCTCTTCCAGGCCGTCAATCACTCCATACACATGCCAGAAGGGGAAACTGCCCCCGCTCTTTTTGCTGATCTGGGTCAAGTCCGCAGGCTTGACCGTCAGCAGCGAGACTGCGCCGCCATCGCCTTTGCCTTCGCGTCCATGGCAGACCGCACAGCTCCGTTCATATTCGGTTCTCCCAGCAGCGGTGACCTCTTTTTCCTGTGCCAGTCCACTGGCCGGCATCATCCACAGGAAGACCGCACCAAGCAAAACAGTCATGAGATGACGAATACCAAGACCATACCCAATCATAGTGTCCTCCTCATACGGCGCTGGTTGTAACTCCACGTAACTTGAAGATTGTCTGCGCTCTTTCACCAGGAAGTTCGGTTGGAGGAGCCCTCCCGTAATGCAGGCTATTTCCCACGGTTTGCCTCACTTCTGCGGCTGAGTCTTGAGTTGAATTGAGATACGCGACAATCTTAGCAATGCGGGCGTGAAGCGCCACCTCGCGGGCAGTCCTTTCCGCATTGATATCGTGGAACCGTTCGCCCCACAACAGAACACCTCAACTCGTGCTTTCCTGGTTGTCATAGTGTTGACTGGCAAAAGCAGTGCCAGAGCTTTTCTCCTTTCTAGCAGATTTCTTTCCCAAATTTACCAATCTTAGAGTCTTGTTGTTCTCGAAAGTAGGAACCAGCAAAGCATTGCTAGCGCCGACTGCTAAAGATTGCCTGGAATCTGGTGGAGATACCTCCTGGCACCCCCCTTGCTCCAACGACAAGACAAGTTTTTGTGTACGAACAAGCGAGGAACTCGATGGCACAGCCACGCTTCATCCGTTGGTTTCGTGAACTCGGCATTGCCGATGTCCCGCTCGTCGGCGGCAAAAATGCCTCGCTTGGCGAGATGTACTGCGAACTCGCAGCAAAGGGGATCAAGATTCCCAACGGGTTTGCCGTGACTGCCGCAGGCTACCGGCATGTGTTACAGGTCGGTGGCCTCGCCCAGAAGATCCGCACGATCCTTTCCGATCTCGATACGCGTGACTTGACGAACCTGGCAGAACGCGGCCGGCGCGTGCGCGAAGCCATCCTTGCGACACCACTGCCCGAAGACTTGCAGCACGAGATTCTCGCGGCGTACGCCATGCTGAGCGCTGAATACGGGCCGGAGACTGATGTGGCGGTGCGTTCCAGCGCCACGGCCGAGGATCTCCCCGACGCCAGTTTTGCCGGACAACAGGAGTCGTTTCTCAACATTCGTGGAGAGCGGGCGTTGTTAGATGCCTGCCAGCAATGTCTGGCCTCGCTGTTTACCGACCGGGCAATTTCGTACCGGGTCGATAAAGGTTTCGATCACTTCGCGGTAGCCCTGTCGCTTAGCGTACAGCAGATGGTGCGCTCTGACTTGGGTGCTGCCGGGGTGCTGTTCACTCTTGATACCGAAAGTGGCTTTCGCGATGTCGTGTTGATCAGTAGTGCCTATGGCTTGGGCGAGAGTGTCGTCAAAGGGCGCGTCGATCCTGATGAGTTTCTGGTGTTCAAGCCTACACTCAAGCAAGGCTTATGCCCGATCCTCAAGCGAGCCGTGGGCGCCAAGCAAGAGAAGTTGATTTACGCCACGCGTGGGGGTCGCTCGACCCGCATAGTGCCGGTGCCGGCAGAAGAGCGTGAGCGCTTGAGTCTGAGCGATGACGAGGTCCTCACCCTGGCGCGCTGGGGATGCGTGATCGAGGAGCACTATTCGAGCAAAGCGGGTCGGCCCATGCCTATGGACGTCGAATGGGCCAAAGACGGCAAGACCGGGGAGCTATTTATTTTGCAAGCTCGGCCTGAAACCGTGCATGCGCTGGCCCGCAAGGCCACTCTGGACACGTATCGCTTACAAGAGCGCGGCACGGTGCTGCTGACCGGCAAGAGTGTCGGCGAGAGGATCGGGGCCGGACCCGTGCGGGTGATCAAGGATGTCTCGCAGTTACCAGAGTTTCGCCCTGGAGAAGTGCTAGTCGCGGACATGACCGACCCGGACTGGGAACCGACTATGAAGATGGCTGCGGCGATCATTACCAATAGGGGTGGTCGCACCTGTCATGCTGCCATTGTCAGTCGCGAACTCGGTGTGCCGTGTGTTGTCGGCAGCGAAAAAGCCACCGCCGTGTTACGCAATGGGCAGCCGGTTACGGTCTCCTGCGCTGAAGGGGAGGTCGGTCTGGTCTACGCGGGAGTTCTACAGTTCACCCGTCAGACTGTGGATGTGGGGCATCTTCCTCGTCCTCGTACAAAGGTCATGCTCAATGTGGGCAACCCGGATCAAGCGTTTGCCCTCTCGTTTCTGCCTAATGACGGTGTGGGTCTGGCACGCGAGGAGTTCATCATCTCCAGCGCCATTCAAATCCACCCGCTCGCCTTAGTCCACTTTGACACGCTCCCTGCGGGACCAGTGAAAGAGCAGATCGCGCAAAAGACTCGTCACTCTCTCCATAAGCCCGACTACTTCGTGGATCGTCTCGCCGAAGGGGTAGGACAGATCGCGGCCGCTTTCTACCCCAAAGATGTGATCGTGCG
>JBGPOI010000116.1:0-11538 GCA_041487975.1 Binatia bacterium
AGGGGCTGAACCCGGGCGAGCCGCTTGGTGATAGCTGCCAGGTTCAGCTCTTGCCAGTGGGACATTGCCAGGACGAGGCTCAGGAGACAGGCAGCAGCCTTTTCCGCAGCGTCATTCTCAAGAAGTTTCCTGAGCCCATCGGGGGTTAGTGAGTGACAATTTGGCAGGCCAAGACGCTGTTGTCGTCTATAGAAATGGTGCCGCCTTTTGCATAGAGCCGACAGGGACCTGCTCCGTCATTAACAACGATTATGGAGTTTGATATCTGAATATCCCCTTTGGGGGCGTTCATCTCTAGGACGTATTCAGCAGAGATGAAAACCCCGTCTAGGATGATGTTCCCTTTGGAACTTTCCAATTTGACGCTGTCTCCTTCTATTATCGTGCTCCCGGTCGCTCCCGTTCCTAGCAACTGGATAGATTTCGCCGCGGCTCGCAAAGTCAGAATGTCTTCAGGAGCGGAAAGCTGGAAGTGTCCGTTGCTGCGAATTTCAGTGTCAGCGTCAATCTTGACAAGGTCACTCAGTTCTGGAAAGGAGACTCCGCTGACGAAACGGCCATTTGGTTGTATGACCAAGCTCCCCGGCGAACTGCCGGCCGACCGGAGCTTTAGGGTTACCCCCTTTTTCACTTCCAGCGGTGAACTCGCTGGAATCTGCACCTTGCCTGTGGACTTCAACGACCCAGAGGCAACACAGCCAACGCCTCCAACGGGAAGGGGCGGGATGAATGCGTTATTGTAGGAGCAATCGAGCGCCGCACTGAGACTGGGGAAGGATATGAAGGCCGTCAGCGTTGCAAAGAGACCAATTGCCTGCCACCGTAAAGTCCGCATCATTAACTCCCCCAAAGGATAGATTA
Source organism: Binatia bacterium (assembly GCA_041487975.1). Taxonomy (GTDB): domain Bacteria; phylum Desulfobacterota; class Binatia; order Bin18; family Bin18; genus JACQEL01. The sequence goes on from JBGPOI010000116.1 coordinate 862, forward strand.
TTAGAACCCCTCATCCCGTAACAGACTAAACGCTCAACATCAAGACTCTGAGGTAGGATAAATTGCGTAAGCGGCTGGCGAAACCCGCAGTTAAGGTCGGCTCTTGCGGCGGGGAATGGCTAAGGATGGTAGAGAGGAAGGTCAGAGAACACTACTCCCTAGCCTCTGTTTTCATCGTATCTGCGTGGCAATGGCCAGACGGCTGAGTCCCTCGGTACGAGCGAGATCCATAACCTCGACTACACGGCCGTGCGAGACTTCCTTATCTGCCCGAACGATCACGGTGATCTCCGCCCCGGTGGCTTTCTCGGTCTGAAAGCGCGCTTTGAGCTGCTCCAGGGTTATCGGTTCCTTGTCGAGAAACAATCCGCCTTCTTTGGTCAGGTTGACTGAGAGGCCTTTCTTCTCTGCCGGTGGTGTAGCGGATGCAGCCTTGGGCAGGGCAACGTCCATCTGTCCCTCGTTCGATTTGTGGAAGGTCGCCAGAAAACTGAAAGTGATAAAGAAGAAGATGAACATGTTCATGATGATGTCCGTGATTGCCACGGACTCCATGCTGAACAGAATCTTATTCCGGCGTTTAAAGCGCATGGCGGACCGGCTCCTTGGTTTTCATTTCGGTGAGCAGATCGACAAACTCATCGGTTTGCTCTTCGGTGAGCCGGGTGAGGGTACCGACTCGCGTCACCAGGTGGTTGTAGACGAGGTAGTAAGGAATGGCGATGATCAGACCGGCGGCGGTAGTAATCATCGCCTCGTAAATGCCGCCAGCCAGGACATTAATAGTGATGTGTTCACCCATCGTCTCCCAGTTCATGAACGCTTTGATCAGACCGACGATCGTGCCGAGGAACCCCAGCATCGGTTCCACGCCGATTACCGTGGCGAGCATGCTCATGTACGATTCCAAGTCCGCGACGACGTCTCCGCCCAGGCGCTCGAGACGGCGGGTTAGCTCGGCCCGCTCGTACGAACGGTACAGGAGCGCAGCCTCGAACACTCGGCCCAGCGCAGAGTTACGCTCTCGGCAAATATGCAGCGCTCCCGATAAGTTCCCATCCTCGACCAGAGTATGCAGATGCCGATAGAGCTTGCCGAGCTGTATGCGAAAGCGCCACAGTTCCCAGAACTTGGCCAGAATAATGGCGAGGGCGACGATCGAGAGCGCGATGATGGGGATCATCACCGGTCCGCCTTTGACGATGAAAAACCACACTCCAGTGGGTGCTGCTTGCGTTGGCATAGGCGGTATTTGTAGCCGAGTTACCCGGAGAGGGGAAGGGTAGGGTTTCAGGATTGTCCTGAACTACCGGTTATACAAATGTGGCATTATCTTGCGATGCGGAGAGACGCCCCCCCCACCGGGACGTCTCTCCAACAGAACGCTGTGGAAAGCGTTCATGCTGAGCTTGTCGAAGCACGAATTCCCCGGTCACTTCCCGCAGGTCTGCACGCCGAGATCCTGAATTCTCCTCTTGAGCCCTTGTTCGCCGAGACGGCCGAGCATGGCGCGCGCGCCACTGATGGTCTTGCACGCGAGGTCGGTGTTACCCAGGGTTGCGTTGAGCTGCGCCACTTCGAAAGTGCCGCGGAACCACAGCGGGTCTCCAGCCTGCGTTCCCTTGAGCATCTCCTCCCAGTACGTGATCGCTTGGTGTTGGTCGCCCTTCACCGCGGCGATCTGCGCAAGACCAGCAAGCGACACGAGCGAATAGGCGCTCTGCTGGAGTTCCTGATAAATGGGGGTGGCTTTGTCGTAATCCTTCACGTCGAGGTAGAGTTGCGCGAGTTCATATTTAAATTGGGCTGGAGATTCATCCTCGGCGAAGGCTTCGCCCTGTTGCAGCCGGTTCGCGTACAAGCGCGCCAGGGTACGCTTGGCGGTAAGGAGGTTTTCTTTATCGTTCTTCTTCTCCAGCTTCTTTATGTCAATGGGGAGTACCTTGCTCAGCCCAGCCAACAACTCTTTCTGTTCGTCTGGTTTGAAGCGGGTGAAAATGTTGTCCACTTCTTTCTCGAGGTCGGCAAAACGGCCGGCTTTTTCTAACGCAACCAGCCGTATCCGCGCGACCTTGGCAAAGGCGTCTTTCTCGTCGGGATATTTTTTCTCGAAGTCCTGCAACAACGCAATGATGTCCGCCGCTTTGGTATCGACGTCTTTGCTGAGAAAGGCCGCGTTCATAACACTGACTTTGCCGCGGTAGTCCTGCAGCGGCACTTGCTTGGCCACGGCGGGGTTGATTTTTTCCAGTTCCGCGCTGTTCTTCCAGAAGGCGTGCAGACCGGCGGCGGTGCGTTGGCGCAGCTCTTTTTCACTGATGCCGCTCCCGTTCCGTTTTTCGTCCAAAGCGTCGAGTAGAGAGAAGTAGCTTTGCAACGTCGCAAAGTCGGCGCGGGTGCGGAAGGCGGGGTCGCCACTCACTTTTTGATAGGACTCGACCGCCGCCAGATAATTCTCCTGCTTTTGGTTGTATTCACCCAGGCGGAAATACGCCTCGAAGATCGACTTGTGGTCCGGATAACGGCGGATGAAGTCTTTGATCGCGTCCAGGTACAGTTTACCGCTGTCCGGGGTTGGTTCCTTCGCATACAGTGCTTCGGCGGCCTTGAAACGCAGGTACATCGCCTCCGCGCCAAACTGCGGCGGTACACCATCAGCGGTGAGAAACTTGGTCAGCTGTGTAGCGGACTCGCGATAGTCCCTGAGCTGAAACAAACCGACTCCGAGATAATACTGGGCGTCACGATGGTGCAGGGCGGCCTTCGGGTCGTCGGACGTCAGCACTTCTCTGAGGAACGGGACAGCCTTGGCGAACTCGCTCTTTTGCAGCAGATCCCTGGCCTGTCCCCACTGGGGAAACGGGTTTTTCTGTTCGTCGATAATCGCGGCTTCCTGCTCGGTGATCTCCGTATTGGCTAATGCATCAGCTTTTTCCTTCCAGGAGCCGCCCTGTTTGCGTACCTCATCGAGCAGGGCGACGGCCTCTAGCAGCGGTTTGAGTCTTGCCTCCCCTGTCGCTTTCTTACGGCTCTCGAACAGACTCTGCGCGCGCTGGAGCATCGCTCGCACCTGGGCGTCAGCGGCACTTTCCGCGCGCTCCGAGTCAGTTCTTTCCCCCCGTGCACTGCGGCTGCGGGCTTCGGCCATAGCCGTGCGCACTTTGCGCTCCAGATCAGCCGGCAGCGCTGGATCTTTGAGGAGGAGTTCAAAGTCACGGACCGCCCAATCGAATTGCTTGAGTTCTTTCTCGCACAGCGCGCGACCGAACAGGCTTTCGCGCTTCAGTTGCGAACTCTGTTCACCGACAGCGAATTCGGAAAAACCCTTGGCAGCTTCTTCTAAGAGCTTCTTACGACTCTGGCCCTCGGAGACGAACGATCCGACGTAGTGCAGCCAATTGAGGAAATAGAGCGACTGAGAAGCAACCAACTGAGCCTCTTTCCACTCCTTGGTGTCATACAAGGCTTCGAGGTCGCCATCCCGGTCCATCACGGCTTTACTCATGCCCTCGAGACGGGAGATGCTCCCACCATAGATATCGTCAAGAGGAGTACTGAGCGTGTCGTACAGATCACGCACTTGCGACTTCTGTGTCTGGCTGGATGCAGCCTGCGCCAGATCGGAAGCGGAAAGGAAGTTCAGGGCGAGAGGGCCGAGGAGTTGAATCACTCGTTGTTTCTCATCAACCCCCCATCCCTGACTTTTGATCTCACGCACGCGGCCCTGCGCCTGGCGGGCTTGAGCTAAGAGTTCGGCCACTGTGGCAGCCTCACCCGGCAGCGGGACAAAAAGGCTCGCGAGCAGAGAGAGAAGGACACCGATGACAACCCGACGCCGCACGCAAAAACTCCTTAGAATAAGCTGTCAGCTATCAGCGTTCAGCTTTTAGCACGAAACGGCCGATTGCAAACCTGCCGTTCCAGCCCAGAGGAAGCACAATGTGTGTCAGCTCCTCTTGATGTCCGGCTGACGGCTTTTCTTATTCCAGATCCCGCAGATACTTGGCCATTTCGGTTTGCCAACGCGAGCCAAAGGTCATGACGATGATTTCCTTGGTCAGGGCTTTATCCTCCGTGAGGGGGATGAAATCCCCACCACCGGCCTGCGCAACTGAGGCCATAGTGTTGCGGAATTCTTGATAGAAGGCCGGCAGCGGCGTTGACTTGAACTCGACGTTCATCAAGGCTGCGCTGTGGCGCCACAGCGCCCGCTCGAAGTCTTCATGCATCTTCTCGGCTAAATCCACGACACTCAACGCTCCTCCCTGCGCCTGAAAGCTCTGCGCGAGGTGCAACACGTTGCTGACCGTCTCCGGGTGCGGAGGTGATCCCGGCACCAGAATGATGATGCGCTTGGACTTCTTGCGCCAGCTCAAGTCATTGGCCGCGACCTCTAGTCCCTCATAGACCGCTTCGGGCCAGTCGCCACCGCCGCCGGCCTGCAGGTTAGAGAGGAAGTCTTGCAGCTTGCCGGTGGAAAAACTGAGATCCACCCATTTTGTGACAAACTCGTCACCTTTGTCGCGGTACGCGACGATACCGATGCGCGAGGTCGGCACCATGGTACGCAACGAGGTAATGAGCTTGAGCAAGCGGCTCTTCACCGTGTCGATGACGAACTGCATGCTGTCGGTCGCGTCGATCACCAGCACGACATCGAGACCGACTTTGCGCAGGCCACCGACATAGTCGCCAAATCCGCCACCGAGCCCACCGACCGCGCCACTGATGCCGCCGATCGCGTTGAAGACATTGAACTGGTTGTCGTTCGTCGGACCGACCCCGATCGTCATCGTGCCAAGGCCACCAATCACTGGCGGAGGGCTGGGCAACGCGACGGCCCGGATCGCTTCTAGCCCGCCGGCCGGAGGGGGACCAGAAGGCGCTTTGACCTGTCGGGGAGCCAGTTGCTCCATCGTCAGCAGTCCAGGCAAGTCTTTCAAGGACGGTTCCCCTTCCCAATCATCGGGCGGTTTTTCCTCGGCTTGCTGCGCCTTGAGCAACTCTTCCGCGGACAGCGGCAGGGTTTTGACCTTGAGGAGTTCTTGCCGCTTCTGGGCAATCGTCAGTGTCAGGGTAGCCAGTAGAGCGAGCAGCAGAACGTGCGCGACCATGGAGAGAGCAAACCAGCGGGCATTCTTGCTCCAGCCCTGACCGCCATAGAGCCAGAGATCCTCCTGGATCTCGGCTTCAACGGAAGACAGGGCTGGGTTCTTGGTGTTTTCCTCAGAGGAAGCCATAGAGGTACTCGTTTTCTGTGCCGCAAGGGGCCGCTTCAACTCCGTTCCGCGGCAATCGCGATCTGGGTGGCGCCGGCGCGCTGGGCGATCGAGAGAATCTTCACCGCTTCACCCAAGATCACGTCCTTGTCCCCTTCCAGGATGACGGGAATATCTTTCTGGGCGTCCACCATGGGCCGCAGCAGCATTTCCAGTCCCGCCAGGTTCGTGGGGGTGTTGTTGACGAAGATTTCCTTTTGCGGAGTGACGGTGATCACGATTTGCCTGGGCTCGGATTGTGTGTCCTGCACCTGGGGCAGGTTGATGTTGGCGCCGGATTGCACCATCGCCACACTGGTCACCATAAAAATGATTAACAACACCAGGAAAATGTCGGTCAGCGGCGTGATGTTGATCTCTGCCATAATGGCAGAGCCGCTGCCTTTTTTCTTGCGTGGACTAGCCATTCCCATGAGCTTTCCTCCCCAGACGGATCGCTTCGAGCACGCGATCGGAGCCGATGGTCATGACCGCCTCGATGCGTTCGAGCTTGGTGTGGAAGTAGTTGTAAAAGATCACAGCGATGATGGCCACGGCCAGACCTAGGGCGGTGGCGATCAAGGCCTCTGATATACCACCTGCGACGACGGCGAAGCCACCGCTCCCCTGGACCGACATGTTATGAAAAGACTTGATGATACCGATCACAGTGCCTAACAAACCGATGAACGGCGCGCTGACACCGACGGTACCGAGCACCCAGATACCGCCTTTGAGCGCTTCGATCTCCTCGAAGCGTCGGTCCTCGAGGACCCCGGCCAGATAGTCGAGCGACTCGCCCTCCTGTTGGGAGATAACGTCACGGAAGATCCGGCCGGCCGGCGCCTTCTGGTTCTGCTGCACCGTGACCAACGCCGCTTTGAAGTCGCCTCTTTGCAACTGCCCGACCACGGAGCCGGCGACCCGCAGAGTGCCGGAAACCAGACCGCGCAACGCCCACAGACGCTCGCCGATGATCGTGATGACGACCATCGACATTACGATCAGGGGGTAGGTGACCAGCGCCCCCTGGCGGATCATATCAAGTACGCTTAAACCCTCGACCATGTGCCCTCCTATCGTGAAAAAGTGAAATGCCCTTTTTTGTTGGAGTCCTTCGCGAAGTGCGCATATCTTAAGAGACGTGGGAGCGCGACACACGCTTCAATTGTGGTGTTTCTTGCACCTCCAGGTCCCGGAGAAACTTCTCCAACCAGCCGATCTCGGCTTGCAAATGAGCCAGGCCGTGTTCGATGATTTTCGCTTGGGTCAGAGAAATGTCTTGCGTGCGCCAATGCGCCTGTTGCTCCGCGACCCACGCGGCGCGTTTCTGCGCCCACTTGAGCTGGGCGGTCAGAGCGTCGCGTAGCTCGTTCGTGTCCATGGAGTGCCCAAAAGCTAGGGCGGTGTTCAGCGGGTCGAAGAGCTTCTCCCGCGCCTCGGTGTCGAACAACAACCGGCGCAACTCGTCCTGGAGGTTGTCTCTGCCGGCCGGGGTAATCTGGTAGATCTGACGGGTCGGATAGCGACCCTTCTGTTCGGCCCAGGCTTTTTCGACGTAGCCGGCGCGTTCGAGTTGACCGAGATTGTAGTACAGCGAGCCACCGCTGAGGTTGATGTAGGTGGCATACAAGCGGCGCTCGACTTCCTGGCGCAGCTCGTAACCGTGGCGGGGCTTTTCCGAGAGAAGGCCCAGAATGACGAGTTGGACGCTCACGAATTATTCTTATCAGAGTAGTTTAGGTGGACTATATAAGAGAAGCTTGAATCGAAGTCAAGTAAAGTTTGCGGGAAGGTGCGGCGCCGTGCCCCTACGGGACCTGACAATTCTCTACGATTGCCCTACTTCCAGGCGACCACCTTCTGCCAACTCGGCCGGGCGGAGAGGCGCTGATAATACGCGGCAACTGATGGCCATGCCGAGAGATCAGTCCCCAAGTCCTGAGCGAGATAGACATAGGGGAGGACCGCTATATCCGCCACCGAAAACGTCCCGCCAATATAGTCACGTCCAGAGAGCGCGGACTGGAGGATGTCCATATTGGTGCGCACCTCGGACCACGCTTGGTCGATGACCTTCTGATCACGTCGGTCCGCAGGGGTGAAGCGGGTCTGGCGCATGAGCAAAGAGAGCGGCGGCCGGAACGTCGTCTGCTCGAACAGGAGCCACTGAAACACCCTGGCGCGATCCTGTGCGCCTGTTGGCAGTAGTCTCGCCTGCGGAAACTTTTCGGCCAAGTAGAGCAAGATCGCGTTCGACTCCCACAGGACGAACCCGTCGTCTACCAACGTTGGCACCTTGCCGTTAGGGTTGAGCTTGAGATACTCGGAACTTTTCTGCTCACCCTTCAGCAGGTCGAGGCGTGAGAGCTGGTACTGGGCGCCCACCTCTTCGAGGAAAATGTGGACCTTGCGCCCGTTGCCGGACAGCGGAGCGGTGTAGAGCGTGAACATGATTTTCCTCCTTGAAAAAAGTGATAAGGACTGAGTCAATGCCTTATTGAGTCATTGAATCATGGTTTTCACTCAGTCCTCAGTCCTCGCTGCTCATTACTTTGTGACGATGCCGCGTTTGCGCAACAAGCTGAGGATAACATCCAGGCTATGGGTGCGCAGATTGATCTTGAGTTGATCGTACAAGGTAAAATTGGCCAAACGCAGGAACGGCCGGCCGTGGACGAAATCGATGATGTTGATGCAGCCGAAGTCCTGCTCGATGTTGAAGATCCGACCGCCGGTGACCCCGGTGGCGTAGGCGAGAAGCGCGTTATTGATGCCGCCGTGCGCCACTACCAAAAGCGTCTGCCAGTCTTCTTGGCCGAGCATCGAGTCGAGAAAACGCACCCCGCGCTCCTGCACCTGGCGGAAGCTTTCTCCGCCCAGGTAGGGCTCGTCCCAGTTGGCCGCGTGGCTTTTGAAAAACCGTTGCACTTCCTGGAACACCTCGGCGGTGTTCTTGGTGGCGATCAGTTCTGCACTTGGAGTGATTTCTTGCAAGTCGGGAGAGAGCAAGATGTCGAGCCCTTTTTCCTTGGCAATGATCCGGGCGGTTTCATGGGCGCGCGCAAGCGGACTGGCGTACACCCGGTCGAGCGGCACTCCCCGAAACAGCAGGGCGGCGGCAGCAATCTGCTCGCTCCCGCGCTCAGTCAGTGCCCCGTTGCCAATAGCTCCTTCATTGGTCTCGGATTGGTACAGCGTCTCTCCGTGACGGAGAAGATAGATGCGGCGTCCGTCCATACCACACTCTCTGTTATTTTTTGCCGGCGAAGGGTTTGTCGCGGTCGCGCAGCGCGTCCTTCAGCCCACGCTCGCCCATTTTCTTGACCTCGTTTTTTACCGTCACCGTCTGGTGAGCGATGACGTCGTACTCGGCAGCCGACTGCTCCGCCGCATAGATACCCATGATCTCGACGAAGCGGTTGGTCGCGCCTTTATGCAAGGTCAGGAGATCGACCGGCACCAGCGCCACCCGCCGGGCATACGCCAGGACTTCTTCTTCCAATTTCTCACGAGGATAGACACGGTTAATCAGGCCGTTCTCCAGGGCTTCCTTGGCGCTCATCGAGTCGCCGGTGAAGAAGTATTCCTTGGCTTTGCGAATACCGATGAAATAAGGCCACAGCGATAAAGTCGGTAAGATGCCAAGAGACCGGCCAGCCGGGTGGCCGAACTGGGCGTCTTCGGAGGCGAAGACGAGATCACAATGGCCGACGAACTCTGTCGCCCCAGCCAGACAATAGCCGTGCACTTGGGCGATGGTCGGCTTGGGGAGGTTCCACAGTCGTTGCCAGCGCGCCACGATCTTGCGTAGGCCCCAGCGGTCACTGGTCACGGTAAAGCCGCCCGAGCCGCTCACGGGCTGGAGGTCATATCCGGCGCAAAACGCCCGGCCGGCGCCGCGGATGAGGAGCACGCTGGCGGCATTATCATTCTCGAATTCGTCAAGCGCGCTGTCCAACTCCGAGAGCAACTGCCGGCTCATGGCGTTGAGCTTCTCCGGCCGGTTCAGGGTAATGCGAAAAATCTTGTCTTCGACCTTTTCATAAATGATGGCTTCGTATGCCATGGAGCCCTCCTTGTTAGGGTAGTAACGAGGCTAGGCTTACCACAGGCACGCAGGGGTTGCCTAGAGTGGGGGATTCTCGGGCTCTCTAGTGAGCGCGTCGGCTTGGATGAACTGGAAGGGGTAACGAGGCTGCGGGTTGATATCTACGCCCGTTACATCGAACCCGACGCGGTGCAGGCCCATACTCGTCCCGCCAGCGCCGCAAAAGAGATCAAGAGCGCGCATAGTATTTCTCATTGATCTTGGCTTTGCTTAACATTCGCTCGCTCTCCTTCACAACTAATCTGTCCGACATACGGATCATCGCAGGCCGGAGAGGCCGGGTCGCAGAAGAAATAGGCGTGCCCCTTCCCGCACTCTGAGCACACCTGCGCGACCTCTCCCGGCGTGGTCGCCACGGCGATTCCCTGGCTCACCAGGTGCGGGTCGCACTTGAGTTCCACCCCGTACACGCCATCAGGAGCAGCACCGCTGGCCCTTACGGCTGCGCAGACCGTGGTGGTCTTGCGGCATTTGAACTGCCAGTTGTCCGGCCCTCCTTGGGCAAAGGTGCCGGAGACGTCCACTGACCCGGTCGAGGCAAGAGAGGAGAGCGTCACGCAGATGACATCGCGGACATCGACCTTGCCATCCTGGTTGCAGTCCGGCATCCCTGGCGCAGTGCCTTTCTGTAGGATGTGGTTAATGATGACCTGCACGTCCTGTCTGTTCACCACGCCATCGTTGTTGGCATCGCCAGGCACAGCCGCCAGCCCCAACCGTGTGTTACCCACCGCTAGCACGAAGTAGAGCCCACAGATGAGGAGCCGTTGCAAGGTGGATGTCATAATATACTTGGTAGGTCTGGTTCCATGGGAGAACGGGCCGCGACCCATCCTCCGTTTGTTTCCCCTCATTTTTATTGCGTCCGCACCGCCACACTGGTGGCCCCGCGCACCTTGTTGCTGCCATTCTTGAAGCGCACAAAGATGCGATTACCCGCCGGGTCAAACGGGACAGTGTCCATCCCTTTCACAAAAAAGGCAAATGTCGGCGTCTGGGTGGCCCCAATCGTGGTGGTGACACCGGTCTCCGTGGGCACCACACAGCCCTGCTGACAGCAGCCGGTCGCTGGGTTGGTCTGGCACATTGTCGGGCTGATCGGCAGGGTGACCGTGCCGGTATCCTCGGTGACGGTAATCTGTTCGGAATCTCCAAGATTAACCGTGGTCACGGAAAACACCCCGGTGCCCGTCGCGCCGGGAATGTTGACGATGCCGTCATTGGCAAGCGTGGCGGCCAAGGCCACGACGTCCGCCGCTGGAGGCGGGGAGACGGAGAACTGTAAGGTATTCACCCCCGGGATGGTCC
>JBGPOI010000117.1:0-11513 GCA_041487975.1 Binatia bacterium
CAGCATGAAAGCACTGAGTGTTATCAATGTGGGAAGCGAATCGTGGAGCGCAGCGGCTTCAGCGTGGGGCGTATCGCGCTGCAGCAGGGGCGCTGCCCGGACTGCCAGGCGCCCATCGACGGCGTGTGGTAGGTACACTCGACGTTCACACATAGGCTTTCAGGACGTACGGTAGGACCATTCGCCGAGTGTTGAAGAATGCGCCATTGAGGGCAATGGCCTGCAGCATCACGTCGATGAACTGATCGCGCTTCCGATGGGGGATACTGGTCTCATCGTGGCTCTTACTGTCGTGCTCATAGTCGTTCCTCCTGCACGCCGTGGGGACAACGGACATGCCAGTCCCTTACCTCCGTTTGTCGGTTATTTGTCACAAAAGCGAAAATAAATAGCCATCCCTATTGTTCCCAAGTTCAAGATAACAAGTTGAGAAAAATTCCCAAATTTGAGAATGAATTAACCCAAAAAGAGAAAAAGTCTTATCCTGAGCCATGTTTTTTGACACCTGTCTGGCATGATTTGTGACTAGGTATAAGCTTTTTCTAAAGAGGAGAGCTGACGAATATGCCTGATCCACAAAAAGAACCTGAAGCAGAACATTCCATTCTCGCCACAGAGTCTGCAGAATCGGTAACCCCCGAGCTACCCACCCAGTTACCCATCCTGCCGATGCGCCAGGTCGCCTTGTTTCCCGGAATCACTGGCCCGCTGGCTATCGGCCGGGAGGCCTCGCTCCGCTTGATCGAAGACGCCTTTGCTGGGGATAAGCTGGTGGGCCTCGTCGCCCAACGCAATCCCACTGAGGACAAACCGCAATCTACAGGATTGTACACAGTAGGCATGGCGGCTCGCTTGCTGCGCGCGCAACGCCTTCCTGACGGATCACTGCAGGTCCTGGTGCACGGGTTGCAGCGCATCAAGGTACTCGAGTCCCTCCAACAAGAACCTTACTTTCGGGCGCGGATCGAACCTTTGCAGGATGTGGTGGAAACCTCCAAGGAGATGGAGAGCCTGCAGGTCTACCTCGTGCAACAGTTTGGCAAACTGGTGAGCCACACTCCGTTGATGCCTGGCGAACTCCTGCTGGCGCTCGCAAATATTTCTGCCCCGGGAATGGTCAGCGATGTCATCGCCGGACATCTCAACATTCCGCTGGCCGAGAAACAAGAGCTGCTGGAGACCCTTGAAGTCAAAACACGCCTGGCGAAGCTGGGGTTTATTGTGACCCGAGAACTCGAGGTCATTGAGATCGGTCAGAAGATTCAGTCCGAAGTACAGACGGAGATGGCCAAAGGGCAGCGCGAGTTCGTGCTGCGCCAGCAGATGAGAGCCATCCAGCGGGAACTCGGGGAAGAGGGTGAGGAAGCCGCCATCCGCGAATTCGCTGAGCGGATCGCAGCGGCGCAGATGCCTGCCGAAGTAGAGAAGGTGGCCAAACACGAACTGGAACGGCTCCGCACCATTCCTCCTGCCTCTCCCGAACGGACAGTGATAACGACCTATCTAGATTCGCTGACGAACCTGCCCTGGGCACTCAGCACCGCAGACACCCTCGATACGGTGCACGCACAGGCAGTGCTAGACGAAGACCACTTCGACCTGGAACGGGTCAAGGAACGGATCATCGAGTTTCTTGCCGTACGCCAACTCAAAGCGGATTCGAAGGGACCGATCCTCTGCCTGGCAGGCCCGCCGGGGACCGGCAAGACCTCATTAGGCCGCTCCATTGCCCGTGCCTTGGGCCGCAAGTTTGTACGCATCTCCCTGGGTGGCGTCCGAGATGAAGCAGAGATCCGTGGCCACCGCCGCACCTATGTCGGCGCCCTCCCGGGGCGAATCATCCAGGGCCTGCGCCAGGCCAAGTCGCGCAACCCGGTTTTCATCCTGGATGAGATCGACAAGCTCAGCATGGACTTTCGTGGGGATCCGGGAGCCGCGCTGTTGGAGGTTCTCGACCCCGAGCAGAACGCCACCTTTGTCGATCACTATCTCGATGTGCCTTTTGATCTCTCGGCAGTAATGTTCATTACCACAGCGAACTTCCTCGATCCTATTCCGCCAGCGTTGCGAGACCGCATGGAGGTGTTGGAACTGCCTGGTTATACGGAAGAGGAAAAGTTGGCCATTGCCCAGCGCTACCTCATTCCTAAACAGCTCAAAGAGAACGGATTACAGGCGGAGCTGATTTCCTTTGCTCCAGAGGCGATTCGGGGCATGATCAACGGGTACACGCGTGAAGCCGGACTGCGCAATCTGGAGCGCACTATTGCCAGGGTGTGTCGTAAAGTTGCCCGCGCGCGTACTGAGGGGCGGAAAGATCCTGTTCGGGTGACCCTGGAGAACCTCGCCGAGTTTCTTGGCCCGCGGCAGTTCTTCTCCGAGGTGGCCGAGCGCGCCGGCATCCCCGGTGTGGTAACCGGCCTGGCCTGGACTCCAGCGGGAGGAGAGATCCTGTTTGTCGAAGCGACGCGCATGCGGGGAAAAGGTGGCTTGACGTTGACCGGTCATCTCGGGGACGTGATGAAGGAGTCAGCCCAGGCGGCCTTGAGTTATGTGCGCAGCAACGCCCCTACCCTGGGCCTGCCAGAGGATTTCTTTGAGCGGACTGACCTCCACATCCACGTCCCCGCCGGCGCGACTGCCAAGGATGGTCCGTCGGCAGGCGTCGCCATGGTGGTTGCGTTAACCTCCCTGCTCACCGGCACGCCGGTCAAACCCGTCACGGCCATGACGGGCGAGATCACACTGCGCGGGAAGGTGCTGCCGGTCGGCGGTATCAAAGAAAAGGTGCTGGCCGCGAGGCGAGCGGGTGTCACCACCGTTATTCTGCCTCGGCACAACGAGAAGGATCTCGTCGACGTTCCCAAGGAAATCCGCGAAAAGATCGCTTTTGTATTCATTGATGAAATCCACGAGGCGATCACCGCGGCATTGGCGGAGACGGGCGAGCACGGTGCCGCAGTCGCGCCACGGGAAGAAGCAAGACCGGTGATGCTCTGAGCCGGACTTTTTCCAACTCAGGAAGAGTCACGAGCAGTTTCGCTCAGAGAATCGAACAGGGTGGTAGACGTTGCCGTTGAGAGAAAGTGCGGTTGGACCGTGCCCCTGCATAACGCCGACATCGCGGCAATCTTTGAGGAGATCGCCGACCTGCTGGAAATCAAAGGGGATAACCCATGCTCAGGCGCGTGCGGTAAGCTGGTTGAACAACATCTGAAGTCCCACACCGAACAGCAAGGTCGATCGCCATTGACGATACAAGGCAGCCGAGACCGATAGAATATTCCAGCTTACAGACAAGGAGGGACTCTCCATGCAAGACGACAATACACCGATTGAACGCAAAGAAACCAGCATGCGCATCTTGCTGACCGCACTTTTCGTGGTGATTTGGCACCTCACTGCGATGGTCCTAGGAGTAACTATTCTTTTTCAACTCGCCTTTGCGTTGATCACCAAACGGGCCCCAGGAGAACGCGTCAAGCACTTTGCGAACCGTGCTCTCAGCTATCTTTATCACATCCTGCGTTACTTGACGTATCAGGAGCTCGAGCCGCCTTTTCCATTCGCCGATTTTCCCCCGGAGCTGGAGCCGGCGGGCCAGACGCCTAAGCAGAGCGCGGACAGATGAATTCTAGCAATTATCCGTAATCCGGTGCTCATCCCATCCAGATGAGATTGTGTCTCTCTCCCTTATCGCGCTATCGCGAAAATGCGAAAACGAGAGACTCATGATTACCAATTTTGCGAAGCTGCTGCCGAGATGCGGCATTTTCCTTCGTGCTCTGACCGGCAAGATAATTGCGAAGAGTTCACTAGAGCCCCTCTTCCTCGCCGCAACATGAGGGGTTGTTAAAGGAGATGATATGGAAAGGTTTGCTCCGTTGGAACGAGTCGATGAAAGCCGCATTCTATCCGAGTCTGAACGACTACTAGTCAGTGGAGACCTGCACGGCTTTGAAAATTTTGTCCATACTTTAGAGACTGCCCGTCAACAATATTTGGAGATCGAGCGGCAATCGACGGCAGCCGCGCGGCAGATGGAGCAAGAGTTCGTCACCTTGCGGAGTGAACTCGCGTACAACCCGGCCGCGGTGGAGCACTATCGAGAGATGCAGATCTCCTTCGATATGCACTTGTCGCGGCTCCAGGCGGGACGCAAAGAGGCTGAGGCCCTGGCCGGTGTTTTATTAAAACTGCGCCCGGAAATGGAGAGGTTCGTCGGACGGCGCACGGCCATTGACATGGCCGTGCGAGCCCGTGAGGTCAGGGAAGAACTGCGGCAGCTCAAAGAAACCTTTCTTCCCGTTTTCGAGCAGATCGTCGAGAAGATCTTTGCGTTGAACAAAGATGCTGCCACGTTCAATCGCACAGTCTCCGTGGCGCATTTACCCCAGACACAGTTCCTCCAGTGCCGGATAGACTTGACCCAACTGTTGGCCGCTCTAGTTGAGCTTGATGTCATAGTGACACCTGAGATGGAGCAGTTGGCCGCTTCCGCTCAAGGACTAGAAGCAAAGGCGGAGAATAACCTGTACAGGCCAACAGGCTCCGCGTTTGGCACGGAGGAGCGGACGTGAAACCACTCAACTCGGCGGCGGAGGACATAAGGTGTTTCAGCGCGCGGTGCCAATTATGACAGCGCAGCGGCAGACAAGGTGGTGGAGAAAACCGGGCAGTCTGGCTGGGCTGTTCCTGGTGGCCGTGTCGTGGGCGGCCCCGGGGCTAGCACAGGAAGCAGAGGTGGTAACAGCCGGAAAACGGGAGTTTCGTCAACACTGTGCCGTCTGCCATGGGCTCGGAGGAACGGGTGACAGTGTCATGGTCAATCTGAATCTCTTGACCGTCAAACCGACTGACCTGACGCAGTTGAAAAAACGGCACAAAGGCACCTTCCCCTTCTGGCATGTCTATCGGATCGTCGACGGTCGTGAGCCGGTCAAGGGGCATGGAACCGCAGATATGCCGATCTGGGGAAATACATTCCAAGAAAAGGAAGGAACGAGCCTAGCGGCCGAGACCCGCATAAGCGGGCGCATCTTGCAGCTGGTCTATTACCTGCAATCAATTCAGGAGAAATAATACCAAGTTCGCCGATGGTGGCCGTCAGCATCAAGGTCAAGGTGAAGCTGGCAAGACTGCCATCGCAAAAGGCCCTTTTCCAACCTTGATGGTTTTCAGGATGGTATCGGTTCCTGTGCTGGCTACCAGTAGCTCCGACCCAAACCCCTGGCCGAACAGAGCAATATATAACCGTGTGCCACCAGCGGTAACGACGACGCCGTCAGGTTGCGTCACCACTTCGTTTCCCGACCCCACCGTAATTGTGCTGGCCACCGTAAGTGTAGACGTGTCGATTACCGAAACCGTCCCGCTGGCCGCGTTTGAGACGAACGCTTTTTTGCCATCAGGTGAGAACGCCACTTTAGAGGGCCGCAATCCCAGGGGGATGGTGCCCGTGACCGCGTTGCTTGTGCTATCAAGGATCGAAACCGAGTCACCGTTGTAATTGGCAACGTACACCTTGGTATTGTCGGGACTGACAGCGATCCCATCAGGACCTTTTCCCACGAGAACCGCAGTCAGTGGTTTATTCGCAGCGAGGTCAAGGACCGTCACCGAATTCCCGGCAAAATTGGTCACGTACGCCTTCTTCCCATCTGTCGTGAGGGCGATGGCTTGCGGTTCCGGACCGACCGGTATCCTTGCCTCGATCTTTCTCGTTGCGGTCTTGACCACCGAAACCGAGTTGTCGAAACCGTTGACGACATAGACTTTCGTCCCGTCCGGCGCAATCGCCACTCCTAAAGGACCATTTCCTACCGCAATAGTACCCGTCACAGTGTTGGTCGCGGTACTCAGCACCGATAGGGTGTTGTCTCTGAAGTTGGTTACGTACGCGACAGAACCGTCCGGGCTAATAACAATACCTCGGGGTTCGTGCCCCACTTTGATCGTCACGGCGACCGTGTCGTCTGTCGCCAGGTTAATCACCGAGACCGTGTTACTCGACACATTAGCCACATAGACTGACGGGCCGCCAAGACAACC
Source organism: Binatia bacterium (assembly GCA_041487975.1). GTDB lineage: Bacteria > Desulfobacterota > Binatia > Bin18 > Bin18 > JACQEL01. Next base: position 6,052 of record JBGPOI010000117.1, read on the forward strand.
TTTCAGCTCGAATAGGCAAGGGAGAGTGCAATTGTTGTCGCCAGCGAGGCAGCGAGGTCTACACGCGAGCGAGCCGCCACTAAATCCCAGGGACTTGCAACTCTCTCCATCCGAGGCGTTCCCGTCACATTCCTCGCCACTTTCCACCGTGCCATTGCCACACCCTGCCTGCTCGATAAAACACTGACAGTCTTGCGCCCACTCATAGCTGGCGGTGATGATTTGCGTCGTCTGTGGCTTGTCTTTGTCGCGAACCGTGACATCCTCAAGAATAAGAGTTTCCCCGATAATGGTGGCATTCGCGGTCGCGGCAGAAAGATCAAACTGATCAAGAAATTGTGAATCGGCTAATTTGACAGTCGTTACTTGACGATCCACTTTCGCCGTCGCCCCGACACTATCCTGCACCTCGACCGAGATCGTGTGAGAACCACTGTCAAATAGATTAAAATTTAACAGGGCGCCAAATCCGCTTGGGAGCGCCTGCGGTTGATTGGGAAAAGCCGCCTGCACATCCACCCGATCAGAGCAACAGGGAATTTCACCGGCCAGCGCTCCATCGATCCGCAGCCGTATATTGCTGATCGTGGCTCCTGAGATCGAGGAAAATGTCCATCCCGACACGACACCAATACCGCTGAGGGTTTTGGTTGTGGTGCCCGCCGAGACCGCAGACGGATTCTCCAGCGTCAGTTGGATGGCGGGAAGTGGAACACAGGTGTTAGTAGTCGTACAGGTACTGCCAGTAGTACCACCACTATTGTTGTTCCCACCCGTCTGCCCCCCGACGTTTTCTGCTGCGACGATCCCAATCCTCTGGGTATCTTCCTGCCAGGAAAGATGAATATTCACTTTTTGATCTTTTCCGGTTGCTTGATCTTCGACTTGTGCGTCCTTGATGATAATTTCCTGCTTGTCGCTGCTGAAAGCGATATTGGAGGCAGACGAGAGCGTGAGGCTGTTCAAAAACTGGAATCCCCCAGGCTTCGTTACCGTAATCTGGTGCTCTTGTGTCTGCGGAGGACTTCCGACATCGTCTTGCACCTCGATTGCGATCGTGTGCGACCCCTCAGGGAGGAGATTAAAGTTCAACAAGAGAGCAAAGCCACTCGCGAGCGCTTGAGGATCATTGGGAAATTGCTTCGCGACGTCGACGCGTTCTCTGCAGCAGGGAATAGTGTTGCTCTCCGTCCCATCAATACGAAGCTGGACGGTGACATGGTGGGCATTCGGAGCCGAGGAAAATGCCCAGCCAGAGACCGCGCTAATTCCGCTCACGTTTTGCTTCGCAGCCGGACTTTCGAGCTCGGTCAGAATCTGCGCGTGCCCGGTTTTCGTAAACAGGAGTCCAAGGAAGACAAGAAAACACTGGAGACGAAAAAAGCGATACATAATAAGCTTGACCATCGCAAATTTTTTTTCCACGATGACGGAACACATACCACAAGAACACGGCGTTGACCAGTCGAAGACAAAATGCGAAAGATGGTAACAAATTGCCCCCGTATGTTTCAACCAAATGAGGGGGCCTCTCGTCTATACAAATGGGCAATGAGGTGGAAGGAGCGACCGTGAAGGACGATTTGTTGAGAGAGACAAGAAACCAGCGAGCCTTTCACTCACTTCTGGTCTTGATTCTTGCCTCCTTTTTTCTGGGGGTCACGGATCATTACGGGGTAGTTTACCCTAGTGGGACTGACCCCTTGATCCAACAGCAGCAACTGTCGGCGAGCGACAAGACGGCGGGGAGTGAACAGTTCGGCTCTAGCGTGGCGATAAGCGGGGATACGGCATTAGTTGGATCTCCAGGACATGGCGTCGCCGGCGGTTCCTCGGGAGCCGATTATGTGTTTACGCGTGATGCCGCAGGGCATTGGACGCAAGGACAGAAGCTCACCCCGAGCAACGGAGCAATGGGAGATTTGTTCGGCAGCAGTGTGGCGCTGAGCAACGACACGGCGCTCGTCGGAGCGCGTGGCGATAGTAGTCAGGGGACCTTCTTTGCTGGAGCAGTCTATGTCTTTGCCCGAGATACGAGCGGGCAGTGGAGTCAGGGGCAGAAGCTGATCGCCAACGACGGTGCCGCCGGGGATTTGTTTGGTTGCAGTATAGACCTACGGGGTGATACCGCCCTTATCGGCGCACACGGGATCGAGAATAGCAATGGTTCTCCCGGCGCGGCGTATATCTTCACGCGGGACGCGAACGGGCAGTGGAGTCAGACACAGAAGTTGACCGCTGGTGACGGCACCGCCGGGGACGGATTCGGCTTCAGTGCAGCCTTGAGTGACAATACCCTGGCTGTCGGCGCACGTGGAGCTGACGATCAGGGGAGCATATCCGGCGCAGCCTATATCTTTACGCGGGACGCGAACGGGCAGTGGAATCAGACGCAGAAGCTGACCGCCAGCCATGGCGTTGCCGGGGACGAGTTTGGCTATAGCGTGGCCACAAGCGAGGACACTGTCCTCGTCGGAGCACGTTTTGCCAGCGGTGCCGTCACTAAAGGAGCAGAAAGCCCTGCCGGCACCGCAACCGACACTGTCCTATCTGCCGGTGCGGTCTACGTGTTCGCCCTTGGCGCAGGACCCACTGGTGGCACTGTTTGGAACGAAGGGCAAAAGCTGGTTGCGAGTGATGGAGCTGCCAGCGATGAGTTCGGCTTCAGTGTAGCTCTTAGCGGCGCTACCGCTCTCGTGGGGGCGCCGGTTAACAATACCGGGGGCGGCGCTAGCGGTGCCGTGTATTTCTTCTCCTCGTTGACGCAAGACACGCCAGGGAAAAGTCAATCGACCGAGACGCAAAAACTCGCGGCGAGAGACGGCGCCCATGAGGACGAGTTCGGCTCGAGCGTCGCGTTTAGCGGCGACACCGCACTGGTCGGTACTCCCTTCGATGATATCATCGTAACGGATGATAAAGGCAATAGCACCACGTTCACGGACACAGGTTCGGTCTATACCTTTGTACAGACCCCTCTTCCGAGCGTCTGTACGATAAAAACGGGCTATGACACGGCCGGTTGCTCGGGTACGGTCTCGGTTGCTTCGCTCAGTGATCTCGATCAGTATGTCGCCGACGACTTCGGGAGGAAAGGTCATAGCAACTACCAGAACTTGACGATATCAGGAAGTCTCGCATACATAATCCTTGACATCGAGTCACCTTGCAGCATTACCTTGCAAAGCGGCACCGCTCTCTCCGGCGACTTCGTGAGCATAGATGGCCGCAAGGGAGTTGTCGGCACGAATGCCTTTCAAAATATCGACGCTACCAAGACAGCCTGCGTCCTGTCCGAGCAAGACCGCGTTGAACTTGGTGCGAATTCCTTCATGAAAGCTGGGGAACTGACGCTCCAAGCCGCGACGACGGCCAAGATCGGGGGGAATACCACAGTCGGTATAGACGGGGATCTGGTCATTGTGTCAACAGGAAATTCGAGTTCCAGCGTGGCCATTCTCGATAGCGGATCAGTGGTAACGGCTGGATCGATCAAACTACAGGCTCCACAAAATGCTCAGCTCGGCGCGGATACCATAGTCACCGCGACGGATCTCAACATTTCGTCCCCGCGAGGAGCGACGATCGGCAAGAACGCATTCATCGCGCTCTCCGGAAACCTGACGCTTGAATCAACCGGTAATGCCTCCGGAAGCCAGGCCATCGTTGACGTCGGGGCAAATGTTGCCGTTGCCGGCAACGCGGAGATTGTCAGCGGAAACAAAGCAATACTGAATACAAATGTCACCCTTACGGTCTTCCAGAACCTCAACATGCAGGCGGGGAAGTGCACGGTCAATAAATCTGCTGTCGTGACCGCTGGGTCAAAGTCTGGCAACTGTCTGTAGGAAGACAAGGATCGCCCCTACTGGACTGAGGCGATGCGGAACTCCTTCCCGCGCCTCACGCACGCGTTACTGCGGCGAGGGCTCTACCCCCAACGTAACGGCAGTGACCGAGCAAGTGCATGTCTTGCTCTACCGACCAGTCTCTAGCAATGAGATAAGGCGGTAGAGCGTCTCCTTATGCTGCAACATTTATAAACATTCTTTGCAGGAAAGATGCTGCTCTTTGCATGCTTTTAGCCAGCAACACCGATAACACTGGACATTTTCCCTCGGTACAAACTTTGCTTGTTCCCGCTCGACTGCGAATCACGTGCAAAGGAACTCGTGTTGTTGAGATTCTCTTGTGTATCGGGATGGCTGGCGCTTCTCGGTGCCGTCGCTGACCTGCTCAGTCTCATTCCGGTGGCAACTGGCGACGAGTTTGTGCCCCGCGCCCATCAGCTCGATATCTCTCTGGACAATTTCTCTGGCTTTGTCGCGCGCACTAGCCAAGTACACGTACGCGAAAATACGCTCACGGGGAGCCGCTTCCGTTTGGCTTCGGCCCTGGGTCTCCGTAGAATGGACATCCCCAGCATCGTCCTGACCTACTGGTTCGACGACCGCAATGCGATCCAAATCCACTTCCGCTATTTCGACGCCGCCGATAGTCACAGACTGCGCCAACCCGCGACGTTCAACGGTACCACCCTGACTGCGAGCCAGCGACTCAATCCCCGCGGTACTCTGTGGATGGATGGAGCCGTCTATTACCAGCGGCGGTTGACCCCTTGGCTCCAGCAACACTTTGGTATGAGATCGTTCCTTAACGACATCGACCTACAGGTGAAGCTTGGTCTGGAGTTCACGTATATCGACTTTCGCCTGAACAACGGCGGGGCACAGGTAACTTCCACCTCCCCCAGGGGAGAAAGCTCAGAGGATTTCTTCTTGCAGGAGCTGCCGATGCCGACGATCGGGGTGGACTTCTATGAAACGCTCGGCACGCACATAACCCTGGAAGCGAGGGTCAAGACTAATTGGATCAATCGCTGGAATTCGCTGCGGGACGAAGGGGGGGCTGTGTATACCTCCCAGCTGAGCTTTGAGACGCATTGGCGGTTGCGCTACACCAATCCCCCGGCCTTTTTCGCAGGGCTCCAGCCGTTCGTGGGCCTGGGCTGCGTCTACTACCGACAGAATGAGCAATCCCACGAAGATGGCAACTTCATCCGCCTCTCAGTCTGTGGACCGGAGTTCGGGATCAGTTACAGCTTCTAAGCGAGCGGCGGTTTGCTCTCGGCCATCCGGAAGACGAGGAGAGGGGAGATTACACCAGCCGAGGTCTGCGCTGTGATCCTCACCGGACTCGTAGGGTGAGCGGCTTGCAAGTCATGGAGCGGTCTGCGAGCCGCGGTGAGCTTCGCGACGCCCTCTTCGACCCAAACCCACCAGGTCAAGTCCTCCAAGTCCCGTAAAATCAACCAGGCGAATACATTTCTCTCGTTTTCACTTCTAAGAAAATCCGCTGGTTTTTTCGCAAAAAAAGAAATTCCCGCCTCTGTGCGTACTGATTTTGCCACGCGATCAGCGGCATATGTTTTGCCTCCCCTCAGTCTGAGCAAAAAACATGAG
>JBGPOI010000118.1:0-11456 GCA_041487975.1 Binatia bacterium
AGCCCTCGTTTGCGCAGATCGCGTAAGATCATCCCCCAAGACTCCTTGGACTCTCGCTGTCCACTTTCGACTGCTAAGACGACTTTCTGGCCATTCGTGAGCACCCCAATCATCACCAAAAGTGCGGCCTTGGTATCCTCTAATCCCGCTTTGACATACAACCCATCGGCCCAGAGGTAGACCACTTCCAGGTCATCGAGGCGCCGCGGTTTCCCCGGGGCTCGCTGCACCCTCAAGCCCTCCACGCCTCGTGCTCGGTACTGCTCCAACCACTTCTTCACCGTCGTACGGTGCACTCCAAGATCGTCGGCAATTGCTTTACGGTTGCGCCCGCGGTGTGCCATCAACACCGCTTGGCAGCGATCACGTAACTGCCGCTCCGCCGTTGTCTTCAACGTCTGCTCTCGCGCCGCTTGCTCGCCCGCGCTTAATGTAATCCTCAGCATCTCTCCATTATGTATTCACGCGCTGTGACGTAGCAAAGCTGTGGATCTGAAGAGCTGGATGCTCGAATTGAGCCTGTCCGGATCTGTGAGGGACGGGAGAGGGTATCTCTCTCGTCTACTCGACCTCACCTGCTGCTGGAAGGCCTTGTTGCAGGCTCCCTCTGGGCAATCTCCTCATCGTGTTCGTTAGCATGAATAAGAGTCAACTAAGTACCGTGCGCCGTAATTACGCAGCGAGTTGCAGTGGTGGCGGCGCACCGAATTTGGCGAGTAGTTTGGTTTTGGTGTACGTCCATTGGATAGGTTTGGGATGGTTATTCAGTTCAGCAAAATAAGCTTGCAGATCACGCTCCAAGGCGAGGGTGCTGGGAAAGTCATTAGGAGTGAGTATGTCCCGCTGGACCTTGCTAAAGATAATCTCGACCTGCTCCAGCCAGCTGGCGTACTTGGGCAACCAGTACAGGCGCACCTCAAAGGACAGCTCCAGCGACGCGAGCCAAGTTCCGAGCTGCTTGGGTGCGTGGGTGGGGCCGTTGTCGAGAATCAGATGAACCACTTTGATGCCGACACACAGGGCGCTGAGAAAGAACGCCTGCACGAAGGCTTTGAAATCGACAAACTTCTTGGTCGTCCGGGTCTGGGCGAAGGTTAGCCCGCTGGCCACCACCAGAGCACAGAAGAGTTGCAGCGCCCCCATGCGTTTATAGCGATCGGCCACCTGCAGGACCTCACCCGGCGCCGCCGCTTTGGTCGCCGTAACCCGCTGGCGGGCTTGAATCGAGGTTTTCTCATCAGCACAGACCGTGAGTTCTCCTTGCGCTTGCCGGAGTTGCGCCTGCGCGTAGAGGTCCAGCACCGGCGTGGCTTTTTCAACAAACTGCGGATCGGTCGAGTGCTGCCAGGAGTGAGAGCGCCAGGGCTTGATCTTGTCGGCACGCAGCCACCGGCGAATCGTTGCGGGCGAAATGTTTGCAACAATTCGCTCTTCTACCGCCACCTGTGCCAGCTTCTCGCCCGACCAGCGCTGCCAGGGCTTGCCGTATTGACGCGGCGCACTGCACGCCAAGGCCACGACCTGCGCGCGCTGGAGCGGCGTGAAGGTGCGCCGGGGGCCCGCCCAGAGGGCATCGTGCAACGCGGCCGTGGTCTGCCACCGCTGCCGCCAGCGCTTGACCGTGTTGACACTGCACCCCAGCCGCTGCGCGAGAGTGACATTCTGCCACTGCGGGTGATTGTGCGCGAGCAACACGATCTGCGCGCGCTGTACAGTCGCAAACGGCGCCATGTAGCAGGCGCTGAGCTGCTGCAACCGCGCCTCTTGCTCAGGTGCCAGCGTGATCGCATACTTCGGCTGAGGGCCGGGCATCTCGACAGTCCTCCTGATTTGGCAAAAGTTAGCAAGACTGTCGTATGTCAGGCCTTCTCTCATTGCAAACTCGCTACGTATTTCGTGCGCTGTGTACTTAGTAAAATATTAGGTCCATCGTGTTTATCACGGCAACCCTAGCTCCCGACTCCGGGCTGCCTCGACATAGGCTCTGGCGTCCTCGGGCAGCAAGAGGCATTCAGCAACCAAGCGGTTCGCCGCAGCCTCGACTGCTGAGACATAGTGACTGTGCGTTCGATAACGTTCTTCCAGTGATGGTCGCGGATCTCCCGCCGCCAGTCGCTGATCCATAGTGGCAGCAAAGGGAATGAACGACCCCATAGCCGAGCATTCATCTTTGGGCGAAGTCGCCAGCAGGTTCCAGCCTGTGTACGTTCCGACAGGAACCGCCATGTCTGGCAGCTGCACGCCCGGCAGATCAATCCCATCCGCTGTGACCTTTGGCACGAGCGTCGGATAGGCGCGACCGGTGGGAACTGGCGGCCAGCGGCTAATGATGCCACGATCGAACTCTGGACCATAATCGTACAGCTCGCGTACGCTTGCTACGCCCGTGTAGGTAACCCCTGGAATCTCTGGGAATCCCACAGCCGATCGCGGCAGCGGCGGCACAAGCGTGCCATCATGCAATCGTGGGACTCGGCTCGATGGTGGCTCCTTGCCTGACACGACCCATTCTGTCAACGCTGTCAACAGGGCGCGCAGCGCTGGACCCGGACTGATCGGGTTCTGCAATTGCTGGCAGAGGCCACGCCCGGACGCCACGCCGTGTGCGATGCTCGACAGGAGATAAAAGCGCACGTTTGGTGGATCAGGTAAGTCCGTGGCTCCATCAGGCGTCGTGATCGCCAACGAGGCGCTCTTGAACCAGTAGCTGTTGGAGTCGTTGACTTCCATGATCTGAGGGGGCGTCCCCGACGCCTCGCAGCGCGCCAGCACGCTGCCTGTTTTTCCTGTCAGCGGGTCCGTCAGGGCGGTATATGCGAAGGGAAAGATTTGTTCGGGATAGACATGACTCCAGCGCTGAAAAGCAGTTTGGTTGGGCTGGGCCCAGCGGTAATTGAAGAAGCCTCCGCCAGATCCATCGATGTAGGGCATCATGCCGTCGAACACTCGACGCTTATGCTCGTCCTGATTGAAGCCGAGGTGCAAAAACGGACGATGGAACCGTCCTGATTGCGACAACCCAGTGGCGATGGTCCACTGCAGCACGCCTGCCAGTGGATTGGGCGCGCCGTGCTCGTCGGTGTTGACATGACGCAGAAACGACACCACGTCCCGCACTGCGGCAAAGCCAATCCCGGTGACTTTTGGGTTGGTGGCGGGATACACAAACTGATAGATTTTCCCGCGTTCGAATGGTGTCTTCTCCGCCGGGAGGAGGCCAATCGTTGAAGCATCGAGATACTGCCACGCTGTAGCGGGAATGACGGTCGGCGGGTCGCTACGGTACCGGCGCACCGTCAGCGTGGCCTTGGCTTGCTCCAGCGTGGCCGCTGGATAGGTCAGCGGCCACGTCAGCACCTCGGTGCCAGGGGGGACGTTCCGAACATTTTCGACCATAATCTCTTCCAGCGAAGGACCGATAATCGGCTTGCCACCTTCAGAAGCTATCGGCACGGTGATGGTCATACGATCATTGCCTGCCGGCGCGGTCGCATCCCAACCCGTCCAGACGATCGTATAGCCGCGCCGCATCAGGAACCCGTCGCCAGCGTCTTCCGTGCTGGTCGGGTTATTGATCGGAGGAAATTCTGGCGGCGCTCGGAACGGAAAATTGAGCGGCAAATACGTCATCTTATTGCCCCGATTGGTGACATCACACAGCAAGACCTTGTTCCCCCGCGTTGCGTCCACCGGCTTCAAGATGTACACATCCACTGCGTACTCGACCTTACCGCGCGCGTTGCGTGGGGCCCGCGCCAGGTCGACAATCACGGCGTTGAGCGGGTCTGCGGGGGCCAACTCGCCAAAAGCGCGTCCGACCAATTTTTCATACCGTCCAACCTCGCCGAACGAGACACCACCGAAGGTCGGCGACTGGACATTATCAATGATGATTTTTGTGATCATGGCTTCCCCTCGATCTTCCAGCAGTATCAGGGCTACACCGACAATAAGAACGCCTGCCGCCACACGAGAGCAGTAGGGCGAACGAGGCGCCCACTTTCAAACGCCGCTCACATGGCCACCTGCTGCCCGCGTTCAACGATCACGGACGAGCGTTTGACCACTTCCAGCGCCTTGCCGTCGGCGTCTTCTTGGCGTGTCTGTTGCGAGTACACCACGATCCGGTTAGCGCCTGCGTCTCGATAGCGTTTGAGGTCATCGACGGAGGGGCCACCGTCGCGTGGATCGAGGATCGCGGTAACGTGTATCGAGTCCGGATTCCGGCCAGCTTCGGTCGCGAGCTTTCTGAGAGTCGCCATGTCCTGTTGAAATCCAGCCAGATTCTGCACAAACGGATACCAGCCGTCATACGTCCGCACGACGCGCCCTAGCGCCTTCTGCCCCAGGGCGCCAAGGAGCACCAGCGGACCGGGCTGCTGCACTGGCTTGGGCTCACAGCGCACCGCCGGAAAGCGCACCAAGTCTCCGGCATAACTCGCTTCTCGCTGGGTCCACAGCATGCGCATGGCTTCCACGCTTTCTCGCAAGCGTTTCCAGCGCACGCCAAACCGCGTGCCCATCAGTTCGGTTTCTTCCTTCAACCACCCCGCGCCGACACCGAGAATGACACGCCCTCCCGAGAATACATCCAAGCTCGCCACCACCTTCGCGGTGAGCAAGGGATCGCGTTCCGGTAAGAGGCAAATGCCGGTCCCCAGCTTGATGGTCTTTGTCGTCATCGCCGCGACGGTTAAAGCGATGAAGGGGTCAGCCCACTGCATATAATGTTCTGGCATTTGCCCATCGCGTGAAGCGGGGAAGGGAGTCGTTCGATGGACAGGAACGACCGGATGCTCTGGAATCCACAAGGAATCATAGCCAAGGGCTTCTACCTGCCGCGCGATCTCGGCGAGATTCCCGCTCCGCGCCGTCACCGTGGTCGAAATACCGATGTTCATAGCGTCCCTCCTTTTACCATGTGCAGATGAAAGCACGGTGTCCGAGTCACATAGTATTACTTTCGCGCCAGCACCGTGCATTGTAGCGTCGCAATGCGCTCCATCGTCGCCGCCGGCAACGGACCTGCCGCCACTGCCGCCACCGTCTCGACCAACTCCGTGCGATTCTTGGCGCCTGTGACCACGGTGCTTACGCCAGGCAGACTCAGCGCGTAGCGCATCGCAGCCACGGACAACGGCGACGCAGTCTCGGTCGCGAGAAAGCCGAGGTGTTGCTGGGCCAGGGCAAAGTCGCGGACAACCGGGTGCTCTGCCGGCAACGCGCGATCAACCGCAGCCGTCAGCGAGCCCGCCGCAAATGGGCGGATGCCAAACACTCCCAGTCCTGCAGCTTGCGCAAGGCGAACCATCTCCAGATGAGCGCGGTACGAGGCGTCTCCCCGTGCGCCCATCTCTCCTTCAGAGCAGAGGATATTGGTGACCAGTTGGACAGTGTCCAGACGTCCATCGGCAAATAGTTCTCGCACCACATCGTGCCGGGCAATGCCAGTAAACCCTAAGGCCCGAACGACCTTTGCGTCTTTGAGCTTTTGCATCGCGTCCAGCACGCCTCCAGCGCTCACGACCTCGCGCCGCGTGAGCCGTCGAGGCGCTGTGGGTTCCTGCGGTTCGATTTGGTTGTGGAGTTGAAACACGTCGATCTGGCTGAGGCCTAAGCGCTTGAGGCTGCCTTCAATGGACCGCTGGACCGCGCCGGCGAGATCGTTCCGCTCGGCTGGCATGATAAACACTTTGGTAGCGACGAGTGGTTTGGTTGGGAGGTCAGGCCACGCTTGCCCCACAACTTCCTCGGATTTGCCATTGCCATACACGGGGGCGAGATCGAGCATGTTCACGCCACTCGCCACAGCCGCTTTCACGGTCTCGATACATTCCTCATCGGTGGTGGGACCCCAGACCATGCCAATCCCTCCGCCCCCCAGGGTCAGTTCGGCTACCTGAAAACCTGTCTTGCCAAGCCTACGTTGTTGCATGGAGATTCCTCCTCTCTCGATTGCGTGTGGCCTTTGCCGGATTGACCAGCAATCTACGCTACTCCCAGGATTGTCGTGTCGGCAAGAGCCGCCGCTCTCCAGAAAGAAGCGCTCTTGGCGCCGCTTTTCTGCTTTCGTTTGGCGCTCGACGGTGCTACAACGAACGCGGGGAAATTGGACGCGAGGCGGTCAAGAAGAAAAAGGGGGCATCACGGCGCGGATTGCCCGGCGCGGGGGGGAGTCGTCGGAGCGCTTGGGGCGCCACCGCTGGGTGGTCGAGCGCACGCATAGCTGGATGAATCGCTTTCGACGGCTCAAGATTCGCTATGCGCGGCGGGCGGATATTCATTTGGCCTTCCTGCATTTGGGATGTGCCCTGATCTGCTGGAATTTCATGGTCAACCTGTTTTGTTAGGTGCTCTTAGGATGGCAAAGTGCAGACCATCCACGGGCGGACCACCTTGGTCTTTGTGAAACAAGGCGGGCAGTGGAAGATCGTGAGCGCCCACTTCTCTCCTCTGCCGCATGCGTCATAAGGAATTGGGGCTTATCGACCCGTAGGAGGAACTCACGAAACGAATACTACTTCAACGCAGAAACTAAAACGAAAAGGAGGGTTACATCATGGTCTATGAAATGCGCGTGTACACGCTACAGCCAGGGAAGGTGCCAGAATTCCAGGCGCTCATCGAGAAGGAGGCGCTGCCGATCATCAACAAATACTCCAAACTCGTGGGGTGGTGGTCCACCGAGGTCGGGTCCTTAAACGAGGTGGTCCATATGTGGGCGTATGAGGATCTGAACCACCGCGAGCGGGCGCGCAAAGCCCAGGGGGAGGAGCCACAGTTTTAGGCGTTTCGCCCCAAAGCCCAGGCGATGATTGTGAGCCAGTACAACAAGATCCTGACGCCGGCCAGTTTCTCACCCTTGAAGTAAGCGCCCGAGAGCGCGTGGTCAGGGCACTCCGCTTGTCTCTGACCACCACAGGGTTGTCGCGCCGCTAACCGAGGCGGCGCGACAACCAATAGAGACCTGCCGCCACCCTGTATAACATTGAGTGAGGCGTACTTTGAAAGGCGTGAGGAAGTGAGGCGGTATCGGCAGGGGGGGAGATAGATATTTGTTGGTTTTGACCGGCTCACAGTGGTGACACCAGAGGGACAGTTAGGGAGCAGCAAGTTTCCCCTCTGGAGTGAACACCAGATCCGTGGTCGGCACGCTCCTGCCTCCCAGGTACTCCTTCATCATCAGCGCGAGCCGAAACTGATACTGTTTCAACAGCCCCTTGCTGCGATGCTGGAGCACGTCGGTGGCCCGCAGGCGCAGCCAATCCCCTGGCTGCTGGACCCCCAGTTGCGCGCCCAACCAATCCGGATACCGCCAGCGATTGGCCGGGTGTGTCCAGAAGTCTTTGGGAGGCCGCTGGAATAACCACTCCTTCCAGTCATACTCAGGCATGGAATCTTTGAGCACCGCACTGGGGGAGTTACCAAACTTCGCCAGCAAGCGTGCGCCATGCGGCTGAGTGAGATCCTTGAAAGAAATCTGGTACCAGTCTTCCACGCAGCGAAAGCCCAGTTGCTGGCCCAAAGAGTCCAGGTAATGATGGCGGTTGACTGGATTGTCCCAGAACCCATCCGGGACGCTGGCAAAGCGCCACTCTTGCCACGCATACTCAGGCCGGTAGTCCTGTAGGACCGCAGGAAGGGAGTAGTGAAAGTGCTTCACCAACCCGTGCCCGTGATGCTGGATAACGTCACGATTGCCCAGGCGGTACCAGTCCTCCGGGTGGCGAAATCCGAGGTGCTGGCCTAACCAGTCGAGGTAGCGACGGCGGTTGGCTGGGTTGTCCCAAAATCCGTCCGGGATACAGGCAAAGCGCCACTCTTGCCACGGGTAGCGGGGCAGATACTCCTTGGCGATGGCGGCGGGCGAGCCTCCGAACCTTGCGAGCAGACTCCCGCCGTGGTGGTGGCGCAAATGCTGCGCGGATAATTGATACCAGTCCTCTGGCTGTTGGAAGCCCAGTTGCTGACCCAACCAGTGGAGGTAACGGCGGCGATTGGCGCGCTGATCCCAAAAGCCGTTGGGCACTTGCTGAAAGCGCCACTCCTGCCAGGGCTCGTGCGGGAGGTACTCCTTGACGATGGCCGCAGGCACGCCCCGGAACTTCAAGAGAAGGGAACGGCCATAGTGCTGGACCAACTGTATAGTGGACAACTGATACCAGTCCTTCGGCTGGTGGAACCCGAGTTGGGCACCCAACCAGTCGAGGTAACGGCAGCGATTGGCACGCTTGTTCCAAAAGCCCGCAGACACCTGCTGAAAGCGCCACTCCAGCCACTCATACGTGGGCAGGTATTCCTTGAGTGCAGGCAGCAGGGAACTGTGACAGTGCGGGAGTAACCCGCCGCCAGCATGATTGATGACCTGCTCCCCGCTCAGGTGGTACCAGTCTTCCGGACGGCGGAAGCCCAACTGCTGCCCCAGCCAGTCAAGATAGCGCCGCCGATTGGTCGGGTCCTGCCAGAAGCGTTGTGGAGCGAAGCCAAACAGCCACTCTTTCCAGTCGTAGTGCGGGAAGACATCCTTCAACACCGCGCTGGGCGAGTTCTGGAATTTGGACAACAAGCCGCCGCCGCGATGACACCGAGAATCACTGACTGTGATTCCGTACCAGTCTTCTAGCTGCGTGAAGCCGAGTTGTTCACCTAACCACTCTACATAGCGCCGACGATTTTCGGCTAGATGCCAAAACCCCGATGGCACAGGACCATAGAGCCACAATCGCGGGTCGCGTGGCTCCGTGTCGTACCACACCCGTCGCCGTCTGCGCGTGGCCATCGTGTGCTCCCCTCTCCCCGAAAGTATCGGCTAGAGCCAGCCATGCTGTAGGATGTGGACTTCCCCATCCTTACAGGAGTCGCGCGCCACAGAAGGGACAGGCCAGCGTCTGCCAGACGTCATGCGGTGGGATGGTGCCATTGAGAGGGGCTAAGACTTTATCGTCGAAGACTACAAGATCCTCAAACGTGGCCGGTGTCACGATCCGATAGAGACCCAGCCCGCAGGCCTCTGAGGGACACGAGAGCATGGTGCCGGCGGGATACCGGTGTTCCATCAGTTCCTCCTGAGGCGAGTGCAGACGGTAGCCGACTCCTGCTGTCTCCCGCAATCGTTGCCTTTTGTAGAGGCCTGCGCGCTGCTCCCTGCGGCACTTGTGCTACCTCCCATAGCACCATACTCAGCCCCATCCCACAGAGGAGCACCAGCACCACCACGGCCCAGAGGCTGAAGGCGATGCCGCGGGCACGCCGGCCCGTTCTGAGCGGCGTCTCCCGCCAGACCTACATCCCCGGGGGAGGATATTGTCCGGTGCGCAGAATCCTGAGGGCGAGATAACTGCACAGGCCCGCGACCCCGGCGGTGAGAACCAGGAGGCCGGCCGCAACCAACAGGGCGAGGTGGTGAAACTTTTCGGCGGCAAGTTGGGGAGCGACGGGAGACAGAGCAGCGAGGTCGTTCAGGTACGCTTTGAGGGCGAGAAGACACACCGCCCCGATCACTAGCGTACACGTTCCCCAGACTATCAGGCGGGTGTGGAGTCGGGGATCGGCGGGGATCGTGGGAGGCTGCATACGGAGTGACACTCAGGCCAGGCCAGCGAGACCTCGTCACGGGCAGTTCTTGGCCTTGCGGTAGCCGGCCCGCTTGGCCGCCGCTTCGCTGGCGAATGTCACCATATAGGCGTCACTGACTCGATCATCCCCTGGACACCGAGAGGAGATGGGAAATCTTGCGCTTCTCCCTCGCAGAACGTCACGGAGCCAGAGGCGCCATATGAGGATAATGCGTCTGGAGCACCGCCTGAATCTCGGCTTTCGTCTCGCTGCTTTTCGCAACCGGCTCCTTCGTGTCTTTCACACAAATCTGTTTGTTGGCACCCTGGACCTGAAGCGGTTCGCACTGCCCAGGCTTGATCTGTTCAAGGACCGTCTCGTCCCCATACAGCAGGTCGCCGCCCACCCAGACCATAGCGACGTCCTGCAGGGGGGTCTTCAAGAGGCTCTGCCCAGGATCGGGATCATGGGCCTCCAGGACAATGATATTGGCCTTGAATCCCGCGGCCAGTTTGCCGATCTTAGCCTCCAACGCCAGCGCTGTGGCCGGATTGACCGTGATCAGCTTGATCCAGTCAGCATCCGCGATGGCATGGCCAAAGTCTTCTTCGTTCACTTTTGCCGCGACGCGCAATTCATCGAACATGGTGTCACTGCCCGTCGGATTCCAATCCACGCCCAGAGACACCGCTGCGCCATGCTGCAGCGCCAGCTTGATGTTCGTCGTCTGCCCATAGAGGGCGAGATTACTCTGCGGCGACCGAATGAGCTTGGCCCCGACCTGCGCCATTTCCTGAAACTCGGGGTCTCCAAAGGCGGTCCCGTGAATGATGACTGTCTGGGCGGTCAGGAGCCCTTTCTGCTTGAACGTAGCGAATTCCTTGAGGGACGGTCCGTCCACGCCTTCGGCGAGGTGCACGACAAACGCTTTGGTCACCGCCCAATTCGGCGGCGGACCCTTAAAGCTTGTGATGTCGAGGATAAAGGTGCGAATATACGACGGCGGCGTCCCCAGTTCGTTTTGATTCTCGGCATTGCGGATCAAGGTGCGAAAGCAGGCCTGATTCGGTGAGGCCCCCTGAATGGTGGTCACGCCACTGAGGAGCGCCTTGAGTTCGCCGTATTTCACCATCTCACAGAAGAGCTTGTCGTGATCTTTGAGCTGGGTGTAAGGCTGCTTGAACGCCTTGTAGGCTGACGCCCGTTGCCATTGGCCACGATTCTTATACAGTTTGGGTGGGGTCCACTTCGGCAGGACGTTGTAGGCGACATGGTTATGGGCATCGATCAAGCCCGGGAAAATATATGCGTCGCTGACGAGAAAGATCGTTGCGCCCGCGGGCTCCTGGCAATCGACCGCCACACAGGTGATCGTATCGCCTTCGATGACGAGCTCCCCGTCTATAATCTCTTCGGGAGTAATCAACCGGCCTTTGAGGACACTTTTTGACGGATCGGTCCCCACCGTAATCGTGGTCGCGGCGAGAGCCGCGTGGGTCAGGCCGAAGAGTACCACCGCGATCCACCATTCCCGCCGCAGCATGCGAAACACCCCGTGCATCAGTGGTTCCTGCGCCGGATGTTGCGCCGCCGTCACAGCAGCACTCCCTTGGGGACCGTAATGGTAATGTTGGCCCGCTTCTTCTGCTCGTCGCTTCCGACTCGTCTGGCCCAGCCGTCTTGCTCGTGCATCCAGGCGGGCAGTCCCGCAGGGAGATCCCCTTCCGGAATCGGCACCCGGTCTCCGTTCTGGAAGACGTCGTGCTCGCCTGCGGGGTCGAGAACATGAGCCTACTGCCGATCGGCTCCAACGCCGTCGCCGGTGCGAAAGCCGGGTACGGCAAGCCCATCGCGCGCAGCTACTTCGAGCACTACGAATTCACCAGCCAGTTTGAGGGGGA
>JBGPOI010000119.1:0-11442 GCA_041487975.1 Binatia bacterium
AATCTTCCCGAAGTTGCGATTCTCTTCCATGTAACGATGGGCATCAGCTACCTGGGCAAGAGAAAAGACCCGGTCAACGATCGGCTTGATGCGACCCGCCGCCAAAAGGGGCAGCCATTTGCTGCGGAAACGCTGAGTGATGGCGATTTTGTCCGCCAGGGGGCGGCTGCGCAGCACTGAACCAAATATTTGCAGCCGCTTGGTCATGAGCAACCCCAGGTTGGCCTCAACTTTTACCCCACCCATCAGTCCGACCAGAACGAGACGGCCACCGGTCTTAAGGCTGCGGAGGTTCCGCTCCCAATATGCCGCGCCGATGAAGTCCTCGATCACATCGACACCTTGACCATTAGTGACTTGCTTGACCCACTCGGCAAAATCCCGCTCCTTATAATTGCACCCGGCGGTGGCGCCCAACTCGACGCAGCGTTGAATTTTGTCGGCCGAACCGGCAGTGACAAAGATGCGAGCGCCGGTCTCACGCGCCATTTGGATACCAGCGGTGCCGACACCACTGGCGGCGGCGTGAATTAGCACAGTCTCGCCTTCGTTCAGGCCACCAAGCGTGAAAAGGGTTTCCTGCGCGGTAAAAAACACCTCCGGCACGGCCGCCGCTTGGGCGAAGCTCCACCCTGCGGGGATGGGCATCGCCATGCGGGCATCGATCACCGCCTTCTCGGCGTACCCGCCGCTGCCAACCAGGCCGAACACGCGGTCGCCAGGGGCGAGGTCTTTCACTGCTGTCCCTACGGCCTCAACCTCGCCGGCCAGCTCTAGTCCGAGAATGTCAGATTCACCTGGAGGAGGTGGATATTGGCCCAGGCGCTGCATGACGTCCGCCCGATTCAAGGCGGTCGCCCGTACACGGACCAAGATCTGTTCGGCTGCGGGTGTGGGATCAGGTAGAGTGGTGAGGCGTAATACTTCCGGTCCGCCAGGAACACTCACGGTAATTGCTTGCATGTCAGTTCTTCCTCCCCTACTTTCTTTCAGTCGTCTCCAGCCTGATATTTCTCATAGAGAGGCAATCAGAGAACGATTGCCGATCAGGAGCAGCCCTTATCGCGTCCATAAGTGCGGGTCAACTCAGCGAGACGAGCACTGAGAGCAGCATCGAGCGCTCCAGGTTGATAGCGCCAACACCAGTTGCCTTGCGGCTGGCCGGGAATGTTCATGCGCCCCTCGTTACCCAGCCCCAGAATGTCCTGGAGTGGGATGACCGCCATGCAGGCCACCGAGCTGAAGGCGAGGCGAATCAAGTCCCAGTGAAGTTCCGCACTTTCCGCTTGGCCCAGATAGCGCAAGACCGCCGCTCGGCGCTCGGATGGAGACGAGTGAAACCAGCCGAGGGTCGTGTCGTTATCATGGGTGCCGGTGTACACGATACAGTGCGAGTCGGTGTAGTTATGGGGCAGGTAGGGATTGGTTGCACCGCCGTCAAAAGCAAACTGGAGCACCTTCATGCCGGGAAAGCCGAACTGCAAGCGCAGCGCGTCTACCTCTGGGGTGATCACTCCCAGATCCTCAGCTATCACTGGCAGAGTGCCCAGAGCATCCTGCACCCGCGTAAACAGGCTGGCGCCTGGTCCGGGGATCCACTGACCGTTGACAGCCGTCTTTTCCGTGGCAGGCACAGACCAGTACGCCTCGAATCCGCGGAAGTGATCGACCCGGAGAATATCCGTCACCTCCAAGGTGGAGCGAAAGCGTCGCACCCACCACTCATACACTGCGTCTACCGCTTGGCCGTGTTCGTCTCGCCAACGATACAGAGGATTGCCCCACCGTTGGCCGGTGTCGCTGAAGGCGTCCGGCGGCACTCCGGCGACAGCAAGCGGGGTCCGACTATGGGGGTCAAGGAGAAACAACTCAGGGTGGGACCACACTTCGGCGCTGTCGAAACCGACATAAATCGGCAGGTCACCGATGATCCTGACCTCACGTTGGTTCGCATACGTCTTGAGCCTGCGCCACTGCATGAAGAAGAAGAACTGCAGGTGCTTGTGAAAGAGGATGTCCTGCGCCAGTCGGTCACGCCGGTTGCGCAGGGCGAGGGGCTCGCGGCGTCTCAGTTCCGACTCCCACAAGTGCCAGGAAGCCTCATGAAAAATCTCCCGCAGCGCCATAAATAGGGCGTAGTCGTCCAGCCACCAGTGTTGCCGCTGGCAAAAATCGGCAAAGGCGGTTCTCCAAGAATCGGTGGCAATGCTGGCAAAACGTTCGGAGACCGTCCGTAACACGGAGAGCTTCTGCAGTCGCGCCCCATCGTAATCCGCCACTCCTTCCGGCAAGGCCGGAACAGCAGCGAGCGCGGAGGCTGGCAACAATCCGTCCTCGACGAGTACCTCTAGACTAATCAGTAACGAATTGCCGGCAAAGGCGGACAAGGACACATATGGTGAGTGATTGTTCCCTCCGCTGGTCGGCCCCAGCGGCAAGATCTGCCACAGACTTTGTCTGCCAGCGGCGAGGAAATCGACGAAACGGTACGCGGCGGCCCCGAGGTCACCGATACCGAATTGACCAGGGAGAGAGGTCAGGTGGAGCAGGAGGCCGCTGGATCTGGTGAAACGCATGAATCCACCTTGAACGGTTTAGTTCCCCTCCCCCTCTGCAGGAAGAGCGGGGAGAGACTTGGCGCGATACTCAATCAGATCTCAGGAGATTCGTCCACTTGTTCAATCGTGCCTGAACTCGGTAGCGTGCGCCACCGGCGCACGGAAATAGGCGGGCGGCAGTGCAGGCGTGCGCTGTGCGTACGCTACGCAGCTTGTGTACTAATGTCATGTGGTTCGGTTTAGCAACCGGCAGCATGCAGCAAGCATCCGCTGGCCGTTTGACACTAGTACGCAGATGGCTCTTCCTTGGTTCTCCCCCTAGCAGGGGAGAACAGGAAGACATGTACTGCAAGACGCCTGGAGGGACTAGGGACCCGGTCCGCCCTTACTTCTGAAGGGACTTCTCGAACGCTCTTCCCGATTTCTCGGCGGAAAGAGCCGCCTCATCGGCCGCACGCTTTGCCTCATCGGCCGCACGCTTTGCCTCATCAGCGGCAATTTGCGCGGCTTCAGCAGCCCGGCGCAAAGCCTCGAGGTCAGCAGGGCTCACGGCCGGAGAAGTCACAGCCGCAACTGATGCAGGCGGCTCGACCTGTTGAGTGATACCGTAGTCGCGGAAACCTGGACCGTATGGATCAGTGCCGAAAATCGGCTGCAGTTCCGGTTGCGAGAGGACAGCGTGCAATGGGCGCAACGCCAGCCATTCGATCGTGTACCCGATGGGATGAAGCGCATAGGCGACGAGGCGTAAGGGATGTGAGTCTGTATAATCATCGTAGTCATCGTAACCTGCCCGCGCCGAGCCAGCGAGGAGCAAAACCCCCAGACCGACTGTTACCATGCTTTTCCACAACCGCATTGTCTTCTCCTCCTCCCTACAAATGAATAGCTTTTACTTTACTCTTCTTTTGCTCCCTGCTCAATCTCTTCGCGCACAGCCCGACGCACGGCTACCCGGCGGTACTTTGTCTCGTCCGCCTTCACCCGGCTCGGCGGTGGGATCGCCTTACGTACTTGGCGGAGGGCGGTACGTGAATCCAGTGGTTGAACTTTCTTGCGGCGCATAAAGAGAGTGAGTACGAGAAAACCCGAATGCTCTAAAACGTAGACCGTGATACGTAAATTGCGAACCTTCTTTAGGTTCTATGCTTCACCTTTTACGCGCTTATTTCAACACTTGAGCCGCGTCCTTGGCAAAATACGTGAGGATCATGTCGGCACCGGCTCGTTTAATACCGGTGAGGGCTTCCAGCATCACCCGCTCTCCATCTAGCCAGCCGTTCAGGGCAGCGGCCTTGATCATCGCATACTCACCGCTCACGTTGTACGCTGCCAGCGGGTAGCCGAACTGCTCTTTTACCCGGCGGATGATGTCGAGATAGGGCAAGGCAGGTTTGACCATCACGATGTCGGCCCCTTCAGCAATATCCATCTCGACTTCCCTTAGAGCCTCTTCGGCATTGGGGGGGTCCATTTGGTATGACCGGCGGTCGCCGAACTGCGGGGTCGATTCGGCGGCTTCGCGAAATGGGCCATAGAAACCCGAAGCGAACTTGGCCGCATAGGCCATGATCGGGAGGTGCGGAAAGCCCTCGCTATCGAGCGCCTGGCGGATAGCGCCCACGCGACCGTCCATCATGTCCGACGGCGCAACCATGTCGGCGCCGGCGCGGGCGTGGGCAAGGGCTTCTTTGACTAGGATTTCTAGAGTTGCATCGTTGTCCACATCCTGACCTTTGATAATGCCGCAGTGGCCATGGTCCGTGTACTCACAAAAGCAGACATCGGTAATGAGCAAGAGTCCAGGCACCTGTTCCTTGAGCGTCCTGAGCGCGCGTTGGATGATGCCGTCGTCATCGTAGGCATCCGAACCAACTGCGTCCTTATGGTCAGGGATGCCGAATAGGATGACTCCCGGAATCCCCAGATCGCGAATCATCTTGCATTCTTCCACAGCCCGGTCGATTGACAACTGGGCGATGCCCGGCATCGAAGAGATGGGGCTAGCTATTCGGGAGCCTGGGACGATGAAGAGGGGCATGATCAGGTCATCGACGCTGAGCCTCGTTTCTCGGACCAGACGGCGAAAGTTCTCATTGCGCCGTAACCGACGGGGACGATAAATGGGGAAGCGCATGGCTGTTTCTCCAGTGCTGAGGACTGAGTAGGGATCCTTTTAGCTATTTGTTCCGTTCCTCTCAGTCCTCAGTCCTCGTTACTCAGTCCTGTAAAATACTCCGCAATCGCCTCGGCAAAAGCCGGAATCGTATAAGTCTGCGGCTGTACGGCAACCGCGAGGCCAAACTCACGAGCAGTGTCCGCGGTGATCGGGCCGATACAGCCAACCCGGCCTTTGCCGAGCAGTGCGGACACGTCGTCTTCCGGGAATAACGCGACAAAATTACGTACCGTGCTCGAACTGGTAAAGGTCACCAGGTCGATCTTTCCCGCTTTGAGCAGAGTACGCAACTCTGCCAATTTTTGCTGCTGTGGCCGGATTGTCTGATAGACAGGAATTTCATCCACGCGCGCACCGAGTGCTCGCAGTTCCTTGGGTAATACCTCGCGGGCCGCGGCCGCACGAGGCAACAAGATCCGCTGCTCACGCACATCGCCCAAGACTGGCACCAGCGCCTCGGCCCGGTACTCTTCCGGTATCGCATCGACTCGCAAGTGGAAAGCCTCGACTGCGCGCGCCGTCTCCGGCCCGATGGCGGCAATGCACACGCTACCCAAACTGCGGATGTCCTGTTGGCGGGTACGCAGACGAGCGAAAAAATACTGCACCCCGTTCACGCTGGTAAAAATCAGCCAGTGATATGCCGACAGATCAGCGAGCGCCTCATCAAGCTGTTCGTATGACTCCACGGGCACGGTCGCAATAGTGGGAAAAAGAATGACTTCCGCTCCATGCTCCTCCAAGAGTTCCACGAACCGGTTGGCTTGCAGGCGTGGCCGGGTCACCACGATGCGTCGACCAAACAGGGGCTTGGTGTCGAACCAGCGTAAGCGTTCGCGCAAGCGCACCACCTCCCCCACCACCGCGATTGCCGGTGGTTCGAAGCGCCGCTCCGCCGCCAGAGTGGCGATGGTTCCGACGGTTCCGGTCAGCACCTCCTGGTCGGGCCTGGTTCCCCAGCGGATCAAGGCTATCGGCGTATCAGCCGGAAGGCCGTGGTTAATGAGTCGCTGCATGTTGTCGCGGAGTTGACGAGTGCCCATAAGAAAGACGAGCGTGCCACCAACGCCGGCCAGGGTCGCCCAGTTGAGGTGCGGCGCGTTCTCCCACACCTCTTTGTGTCCACTGACGATTGCCACTGCCGAGGCGTACTCTCGATGAGAGACCGGAATACCCGCATACGCCGGCACCGCCAGGGCCGACGTCACGCCAGGGACAACCTCGAACGGCACCTTGGCGGCGACGAGTTCTTCGGCTTCCTCGCCTCCTCGACCGAAGAGAAAAGGATCCCCTCCTTTGAGACGAGCCACAGTCTCGCCGTCGTGAGCCCGCTTGATCATGAGCCGATTGATCTCCGTTTGAGGAACGGAATCGCCTCCACTTTTCTTGCCGACGTAGAGCAGTTCTACCTCCGGCCGCGCGTAGGCGAGGAGGCGCTGATCGACCAGATAGTCGTAGATCACCACGTCGGCCTCCTCGAGGCAGCGCTTGCCTTTAAGGGTGAGCAGGCCCGGGTCGCCCGGCCCGGCGCCGATGAGGTAGACTTTGCCGGTCTTCATAGACAGAGGCCAGAGACTTAAGACTTGAGGCTAGCCCTTAGCCCCCAACTCTTCCAGTATTTCTTTCCCACCCCGGGCGAGTAATCTCTCTGCCAACGTATCCCCAACCTGCTCGGCCATGTTGATTGGCCCCTCGTGCTCGCCCCGGATTACCCGCCGGCCGTCCGGGCTAGCCACCAGTGCAGCGAGATGGATCGTGCCGTCCAGGGTCACGCCTTTCGCGGCCAGCGGGGTGCGGCAGCTCCCGCCCATGCGACCCAGGAAGGCGCGCTCCGCACCAACGGCCAGGGCGGTAGCCTCGTGATGAAGCGGCCGGACTAACGCGACCGCTCCATCATCCACCCGGGTTTCTATCCCTAGCGCACCTTGACCAATCGCCGGAAGAAATATCTGCTCGTCGAGCACCTGGCTGTGCTCGGGAGCGAGGCCCAGCCGCTTCAGCCCAGCCGCGGCTAGGACAGTGGCATCTACCACTCCCATTCGCTGTTTCTGCAAGCGAGTATCCACGTTGCCGCGCAGCATCTCTATACGCAGACCGGGGTTGAAATGTAGCAGTAACGCCTGGCGACGCAGGCTACTGGTGCCGACTCGGGTTCCTGCCGGTAGCTCAGCCAGGGTCTCGCCATGCCGGGTAATCAGCACGTCGCGCGGGTCCTCTCGCTCCGGGATCGCACTCAGAGTGAGTCCGTTGGGTAACTCACCAGGGAGGTCTTTCACCGAGTGAACTGCCAGGTCAATCGCACCGGACAACAACGCCTCCTCGATTTCTTTGACAAACAACCCCTTCCCGCCAACCTCAGCGAGGGACACATCTTGGATCTTGTCGCCAGAGGTCCTGATCGGCACCAGTTCTACTCGCAACCCCGGCCACAAGCTCGCCAGTTGCATTTTCACCCATCCAGCCTGCCAAAGCGCCAGGGGGCTACCACGAGTGCCGATGCGGAGAGGCTGCCTCATTACCTGCGAGCGCACCCCGCACAGGCCAGCGGCCTGTGCCACCAGAAGAAAAAATTTGTGAAAATAGTGGCGCAGCCGGCCCGGCTGCGCGCTTTTATTCTCTTACTCATCTTCTTCATCCAGACCAAAAATCCGACGTACAACCTCGGCGTCGCTGCTTTCCTGGCTTTCTCCGCTCTTGCTGCTGTTTTTCAAATACGCAATCGGTGGGTGCAGTAGCTTATTGGTGATGGCGGCACTGAGCGCTTCTATAGCTTTCTGCGCATGGGGGGGGAGATCCCGCAGAGTGGCTAAGGTCTTCTCCAACTCACGCTTACGAATCGCCTCGGCTTTCTCTCGCAGGGCCACGATCATGGGGGTCACCTCCATGCTCGCCAGCCAAGACCAGAAGGCTTCGACCTCTTCCGCGACAATCGCCTCGGCCCTCACCGCCTCACGTTCACGTTCGTCTTTGTTGTTCTCAATCACCTTTTCCAAGTCATCGATGTCGTACAAGAAGACGTTGTCGAGGTTGTTGATCCGCGGATCGAAGTTGCGCGGCACCCCCAGGTCGATGAAAAACATCGGTCGCCGTTTGCGCTCACGGAGCACCTCTTCCACTACTGGAGGCACGAGCAGATAGTCCGTGCCTCCGGCCGAGCCGATCACGACATCGGCCAAGCGGAGGTGTTTGTGCCACTGCTCGAACGGCACCACCGTGCCGTTGCACTGGCGCGCGAGTTCGACGGCGCGGTGAAACGTACGGTTGGTGACGAGCACGGTACCGATGCCGTTGCTCTGCAGGTGGCGCACGGTCTGCTCGCCCATTTCTCCGGCGCCGATGACCATCGCGGTCTTGTCCCCGAGATGATCGAAAATGCCGCGCGCCAGATCCACCGCCGCCGAGCTGAGCGAAACCGCTTTGACGGCGACGCGGGTCTCGCTGCGCACCCGTTTCGCCACGGAGAACGACTTATGAAAGCAACGGTGCAGGATCACCCCAAGTGTGCCCAGCGCCGAGGATGCCGCGTAGGCATCCTTGACCTGCCCGAGGATTTGCGGTTCCCCGACCACCATCGAGTCCAGGCTCGCGGCCACGCGAAAGAGGTGGCTCACGGCATCCTTGCCGACGCGCGTATACAGGTGTCCCTCGAACAGCGAGCGGACGACCTGCTGTTCCTCTGCCAACAGCGTCTTGATCTTTTCACTGGCGGTGTCGAGGTCGGTCGCACACGCGATGACCTCGACCCGGTTGCACGTGGACAAGATAGCGCCTTCGCGCACGGTGTCAGCATCCACCAACCGGCGCAAGGCGGATTCCAGCGTGCCATTGCTGAAGGCGAGTCGCTCGCGCACTTCGACCGGCGCGCTGTGATGGCTCAACCCAACCAGCAGGAGGTTCGTTGTGCGGCTAGCCAAACCCTCCTCCATGTCGCCCAGGGAAGAGCAGCTTGACACCGAGAAACGAGCCCACCAGTACGGCGAAGCACGCAATCGTCAGCGCGGCGGCGCGGCGACCGCGCCAACCCGCAGTCCGATAATGCAACAGCAGCGCATAGAGTATCCAGGTGAGCAGGGACAACACCGGCCGGGGCTCCCAAATCCAAAAATTCCCCCAAGCATACTCGGCCCAGACCGCGCCACTGAGAATCCCCAACGTCAGCAAGGCGAATCCCCAGGAGAGGACCCGGTAGTTGAGGTTATCAAGGGTCTCAAGCGAGGGGAGGCGACGAAAGAACGAGCGGCCTTTTTTGCCCTTCAGTTGACGCTCTTGCACTAGGTACACTAGGCTGGCGCTGAACGCCACACCAAACACGGCGTTGCCGAGAAAGGCCAAAGTGACGTGCACAGGCAGCCAGACGCTGTGCAAAGCGGGCGGCAAATCGCGGGTTTGCGTATAGAACACAAAGGCGCCCAGGGTCAAGACAAAGCCCAGCGGGCTCACTACCGCACCGAGGATGGCGACGGATGCACGAACCTGGGCAAGCAGACAGACGCCGGTCATTAGACAGGCAAAGAAGGATAACGCCTCATAGGAATCAATAACAGCAATATAGCCGGCGGCCAACGAACGAGCAGCGATGGAGCCCGCGTGGGCGGCAAACGCGACAAAGAGCAAGGCAGACGCAAACGTGCGCGGCACTACCTGCGAGGACAGCAGTGTCAGCATGAAAGCAACCGTGCTCAAGAGGTAGAAGAGCAAAGCGCCTTTGAGTAAGAGGATTTCCATCGGAACGCTTAGAATGAAAGTCCGAGAGCTTCGAGCGTACAACTTTCTCCGACAGTTTTCTGTAGGAGCGCATTTATTCTATCGACCTGTCGTTCACGGAGATAGTCCAGCAACGGAGAGTCAGCCAGAGCCGTGAACAGCCGCTGCCGCTCATCAGCGGAGAGCCCATTCCGGAGCACTCGCTCGCGCACCCGGGCGAGGAGTTGCAGCGCCAGGGCATATTCCGAGCCGAAATTCTCTTCCAGAGTCTGACGGATCTTCTTGGCCAGAGCCGGGCTCGCCCCGCCAGTTGAGATAGCGAGGGTGAGATCCCCTCGGGAAACGACCGCCGGCACGATGAACGAACATAACGCCGGACGGTCCACCACGTTGAGAAACACTCCCGCCTTCCTCGCCTCGACCGTGACCTCGGCGTGCAGAGCCTCGTCATTTGTCGCAGCAAAGACCAAAGAGAAGCCTTGCAAGTCGCCAGGCCGGTAGGGTCGCTCATGAAGAGTGAGCGCCCCAGCCTTAGCCCACGACCGAAGCTGTGCAGTGCACGTCGGGCTGATCACCGTCACCTGACCGCAGGCCCGCAGTAAGGACTCGACCTTGCGCTCAGCTACCGTCCCCCCGCCGATGACCAGGCAAGGGTGAGTACGCAGGTCAACAAAGATAGGATAGTACTGCATACAACACAACACAGCATAGCTAGAGCAGACGGATGAGTGAAGGGCAAGGTGGTAGAAACGTCCCAGCGGACGTCTCTGCGTGACACTCCCCCTAGTCCGGCATGGAAGCGAGTATCTGTTGGAATGCCTGGAGAGCGGGCGGATCGAAAAGAATGAAAAAGATGCGCTCTAGGGTTGTGGGACCATGCAGATGTTTCTTGACCTCTTCTAACATCACTTGCGCGCAGCGAGTCAGCGAAAATCCGGCCACGCCAGTGCCAATAGCAGGGAAGGCAATGGACGTAAGCTTCTTCTCGACCGCGCGCTTCAGGCTATTGACTGTAGCGTCCCGCAGGCTGCCCTCGTTGGTGAGGCCTCCCAAGTGCATGCTGGCGGCATGGATCACGTAGCGGGCCTTGAGTTGCCCACCGCTAGTGATAGCGGCCTCTCCCAAAGAGACCGGACCGAGCACGTCACATTCTTGCTGAATCGCCGGTCCGCCCTTGCGCCGGATTGCCCCCGCTACGCCAGCGCCGAGTTGCAAACGGCTGTTGGCGGCATTCACCACTGCGTCCACCTCCGCGTCGGTGATATCCCCTTGTTGCAGAATGACTTTGGACTTCCAGGTCATCCCTGGCGCTTCCGTGTCTTCGTGTCCGACGCCCGCGCGACCTGGCGGGTTTGTGCGTGCTTTGCGCTTTTTGTACTCGCGACCATCTTCCCCCCGTGCGCGTGCTCACGTCCCCCCACAGCCACAAGCCGCGCCTTTCTGGCCTGCTCCAGAGTCGCCAAGCGTACTTTCTCCTTGTCCTGCCAGGGAGCGTAGTGCTCCAGAAAAGCGGCTGACGTACCGGCGGGAACCCGCAGGTGGTAGCCGTACGGTACCGCCGCGCGACCGTTACGGACTGCTACTCCCAAAGACGGATTCAGCAAGAGTAGGTCGTCTTCATCAGCATCCACAAAGCGGGCTGCAGTCCTGAGGGGAATCGGACAGTCAAGGTGGACCTTGTCGGATGTCAGCGGCGCTGCCATCTGCAAGGAGCCAAAGTGATCCTCATAGTTTTTTTCCACTTGCAGTGCCGCCAGGAACTCAGGGTAAAAATTCCGAGAGGCAAAGCCAAAACGCTTGCCGCGGTAGTGACGAATGATCTGAGCGATGTCAGTCGTCCCGACATTGTCAACTGCTCCGGCCATTCCCCCCGGTCCGTGATTGTAGGCAGTAATGGCCAGGGGCCAGGTGCCGAGACTCTCGTAGTTCTCCCTGAGCAGCCGAGCCGCCGCCTCGGTCGCCACCAACGGATCACGACGGTCATCAATCACATTGTTCACC
>JBGPOI010000120.1:0-11425 GCA_041487975.1 Binatia bacterium
GGGCTACGAAACTCGATCTGGTTGCCGTCCATGCGGCCTTCAAACTGTGCCACGCCGTAGCCTGGTTCGTGAATGATCAGATCGCCGCGCAAGCCACCGTCTGCTTGTGGACGAAAATTGATCTCCAGAGGCACCTCACGACCCGCCACCAGACCGATCATGCTGCCGACATGATGATGCAACAGGCTCGAGACATTACGGTCATCATCGACGGTAAAAGTCTTGGATGAAAGTGGCCAGCCATTCACATAGAAATCAACCCGATAGGTGCCGGGCACGAATGCCCCGCCGGTGGAATTACCGATACGACCGGTGAAGGCCACCTCTTTACTCTCCACCCCAACTTCCTTGCCATCTTGGACCGTACCCAGCGGCTGGCCGTTGGGTGCGTAATAAGTCGCCTCGACGCGGTGATAGGCCGGCGCCAGGCCAGACAGTCGATTGCTGAATACCGCCTCCCAGGCGACAAAGCGCAATTGTGAGGCGGCAAACCCTTCCCCAGGCCCGGATAAGCGCTTTCCATCTTTGCCGGTGTTGCTAAACCGGACCGTCAGCAGTTCGAGCGGCTTTTTGCTGCGCTCCTGAATGAGAGCGATGCGCTTGGCTTCTTCCGCAAGCCGCTTCCGTTCCGCCGCCGCCGTATCCGGCAGCGGGACAACCTCTCGGGCCACGGGCGCAGCCGAAGGAACGGCGACAGCAACTTTCAGTTCTTCAGACGGCTTTTCCGCTTTGACAATCTTTTTGGGATCGGAGTCGATCCGCACGACTTGGCTCGCGAGTTTTTTCTCTCCCAAGTAGAGATCGAGACGGTAATCTCCTTTGGCGCGCTCCTTGAGGCCTTCGAGGAGGGTGACGCCATGCAACGCCAACTCCTGCTCCTCTGGTCGCACGAACCGCCCAGCCTCACTTTTGCCGGCCACTCCACCCTCGGGGTCAAAAAAACGGCCTTCCAGACGATAGTTCGTCCCTTCCAGACCTGCCAGGCGGTTTTTGAGCACCGCCTCCCAAGTCAGATATTGGACCTCTCCCTCCGTATAGGCCGCTTTCTGGTTAGGGAGCGGCGTGCCATCGCGCGAGGTGTTGAGCACTTTGACTGAGACTAATTCCAGCGGGTCAGCGCGTAAGGCTCGGAGCCGCTTCTCCCGTTCCCAGGGCAAGTTGGCAACGAAATCCCGCAGCCACATCTGCCCTCGTTCGGGCAGCCAGGCTTCCACCTTTTGCCAGGGAATCTGCTCGCCAAGACGAGCCAGGACAGAGACATCGAGTAAGTCGGGGTGGGTGACCAGACCGTAGGCACCACCAGTGAGAGCACCGAGAAACAACAAGGCTGCAATCCTCCGGCCCCATCGGCGCTGGCGACGAGGTTGGGGTTCGACGGCAACTGCGACGGCTGGAAGTTCGATTGGCTCTAGCAAGCGCGTCGCGGCTTTCGCGGCAGTGGCCGGAGCGCTGGGAACGTCCAGGCCGCGCCCGTAGAGAAACATTTCCTTGAACGCCTCGGTGCTCGCCGGCCGGTCTTCAACCTTATAGGCCAACGCCTTGTCGAGCGCGTGGGCGAGGAACGGCGAAGCCTCAGGCTTCAGCGAATGAACCGGAGGAAAAGAAAACGGCGGGTTCTTTTCGGGGTCACGGCTAGTGAGGAGATAATGCAGCGTCGCGGCTAAACTATAAATATCAGACCGTTCATCCACCGAGCCGGTGTACTGCTCAGGGGGGGCAAAGCCTGGCGTCCCGATCAGCGTCGCCTTGCCCTGCGGGGTAAAGATGCGAGCGATACCGAAGTCGATCAGCACTATGCGGCCGTCCGGCGTGAGGATGACGTTGCCCGGCTTCATATCGCGGTAGATGATGGGCGGGTGGAAGCCGTGCAAATATGACAGCACGTCACACAATTCCCGGGCGATCTCGATCACACGGCTCTCAGGCAGGGAGCCGCCCCGGGCCGCCAGTTCTTCTTCGAGGTTCGTGCCCTCGATGAAGTCCATCACCAAATAGTGGCAGTTGCCTTCACCGAAACGATCAACAATGGCGGGAATGGCGGGATGTTTGAGTTGGGAGAGGGTATCGGCCTCGCGGTGAAAATACTCGATCGCTCGTGCTCGTTCTTCGGGATTGGTGAACCGATCGAAAATCTCTTTGATGGCGCAGGGGCGGTCAGCCAAGCGCTGGTCTTGCGCGACGTAGACCAGCCCCATTCCCCCCCCGGCGAGAAAGCGCGAGATGCGGTAGCGGCCGGCCAGCACGGTGTCAGGTTCAAGTTGTCCACTCTCATTGCGGGGCATGGCAGGTGTCCTGGCTACTCGTGAAACACCACCACTACCGA
The DNA here is from genome assembly GCA_041487975.1 of Binatia bacterium. Classification (GTDB taxonomy): domain Bacteria; phylum Desulfobacterota; class Binatia; order Bin18; family Bin18; genus JACQEL01. The sequence goes on from JBGPOI010000120.1 coordinate 2,324, forward strand.
GATGTTGTCGCTTCCTCCACCAGCATTGGCGGCAACTACCAGTTCCAGAGCTGCGTCACTGGGCTCGCGATGGCGGCTCACGATATCGGCGAGCGCGCTATCCTCGACATGACTGGTGAGACCGTCGCTGCACAGCACGAGACGGGCACCGCGCCGTAGTGGGCGACTCAGGGTATCCACCATCACCTGGTCCTTGCTTCCCAGGGAACGGATCAACACATTGCGGTGTTCGTGCTGGCGCGCCTCGGCCGCGGTGAGCTGGCCAATCTCCACCAAGCGGGCTACTAAAGAGTGATCGCGGGACAGTTGCTGCAGCTCGCCGCGCTCCCAGAGATACACTCGGCTGTCTCCCACCCAGGCGAGAGAGACATGCTGCGCGTGCACCAAAACCGCCACCACCGTAGCGCCGAGACCGGTGGATTCAGGGTGTTCGCCCGCGTATGCCAAAATCGCCGCGTTCGCCGCCTCGATCGCCTCGCGCAAACAGGCTTCCCAGGCAGCCACATCCCTCGTACCGCCGGCAGCCCAGGCTTGCTCCACGTACCGGGCCACAGTCTGGATCGTGAGGGTACTCGCGACCTCGCCGGCTGCGGCTCCACCCATACCGTCAGAGACGATATACAGGCCGGAGAATTCATTACCGGTCACCGTGCCCCGCCCCTGCTCTTTAACCAGCACGGCATCTTCGTTGTGGGCGCGTACCTGGCCCACGTCGGTAAGCCACGCCGAGCGGACCCTGGTGAGCTGCTGCAGCGCCAGCAGCGCGGTCTTCAGTTCGTCAACATTCTCGTAGCGATCTTCCGGCTCGAACGCTAAGGCTTTGCGTAGCACCCGTTCGAGCGCGGGCGAGAGCACTTTTTCGGGGTAGAAAATCGGGGCTTCGGGTTGGACCACCCAACCTTCCACAGGCAAGCGTTTCCCGACCACCAGCGTGTAGAGCAGCGCGCCGACGGCAAAGACATCGACCTGCTCGCTCAGTTCACCGGGCTTGTACACCTCAGGCGCAGCATAACCGTCGATTACGACGCCGTCTTCGTGTACCGTTCCTTTTGCCGTCAGCGTCTTGAGTTGGGTCAGGCGTATCCGTCCTTCTTTGTCGAGCAAGAGGATTTCTGGTGGCAGTTCCAAACAGAGCAAGCCACGGCGATACAGAAACCCTACGACCTGACAGAGCTGCACCCCCCAGGCCACCGCCTCACGTTCCGCCGTAAGACCGATGCGCTCAGTCAGACGGATGCCGGAAATTTCCGGGCAGACCAAATAGACACGGCCGTCCTGCTCGACGAGTTGCTCGGGAACGAGCAGGGCCGGATGGGCCAACCCCGCGGTGCGCTCGGCCAGCAACCGCAGAGGTTCAGCCTCCTCACTTGCCCGCTCGCGCAAGAGGACGCGGCCACCAGCATCGTCCTGCCGGACGGCGTGGTAGCGGTTCTCTCGACCGTACGATTCAGCCGTCTCGATGCGATACAAGTCGGCAAGAACGGTCCCGGTTGCCAGCAGTTCAAGCGACGAGTCAGCGGGAACATCACCCAGCGCCGCCCCACAAGCGACGCAGTAGGTCTCCTCGGGCGGATTCTCTTGAGCACATTGAGGGCAAAGAATCACGTCATCGGCAGAAGCAGTCTCCTGCGGTACAGCACTCATAGATTACCAATCCCTGCTGCACACAATATCTCTCCGTCAGGTCAAGGAGACTTTGAAGAAGGTCTTCCCCACGATAATTTCATCACCGTCTTTCAACGCCGCCGGCGAGCCAGGCTCAAGACGACGGCCACGATTGACAAAGGTGCCATTCAGGCTGCCAATGTCCTCGATAGTCGCGGTGTCACTGATACGGATGAGCGCATGTTTGCGAGAGATGCGCGCTTCGGGGTCATCCGTTTCCAGATCAACCTCGGGAAAGGCGCCGGAATCCGGGTCCCAGCGACCCACTAAGTTATCCCCGAGTTGCAAGGGAAAGACTTTGCCGACCGTACCGCCGCGCACGACCGTCAGTTTGGCGTTCTGAAGGGCGGCCGCGGCAGGTACAGCGGGAACACTCACGGGGAGCGGAGCAGCTTCAGGAGCGGCGGCCTCAGGAGCGGCGGCCTCAGCCGGAGGCTCAGGAACGCTCACGGTGGTCGAAGGTTCTCCCACCGCCACAGAGGGGGCGGACTCAGATTCGGCGGCTGGCGGAGCTACGGCAGGTAGCTTGGCGCCGCAGGCGTCACAGTATTCGAGTCCGTCCATGTTTTCGTGGCCGCACTCGGAACAACGGATCATAACCGGGCCTCCTTAACGCAGTTAGCAATGAGTCTGTCATTCTTCGCGCAGCGCATCCTTCACGCTCTCGGGGTCGAGGAGTTGCGTCTTGCGTAGGGCCGCCTGAGCAGTCAGGAGCTGAGTCTTGGCCGCACGGCCAGCCAGGCTTTGCGTTTTCTTGATTTCATTCTGCAGGGAAACCAGGGCTTGTGTCGCTTTGGTATTGCCCAGACGCTGGGTGCCAGCAATGGCGTTTCCCAACAGCCGGGTCGCTTTGTCCATATTGCCAGTCGCGACCGCCGCTTCAGCCTGACTCTGGAGTTTAGCGATGCTCACCTGGTCAACTAAGTTCATCACGTAGCCATTGGCTTTCCCGACGGCTTCTCGATCAAGCGTGTACGTGACGACCGCCTCCGTGTTCTCCCGCTGACCACGCGCTTCAGGTGTGTCATAACAAAAAGAAGCCTGGGCAATGCGGATTCGTCCAGGTTTACGGGGCGGGAGGACCAAGACCAAAAGCGCGGAATTAGCCACTCCAGCCTCAAGGTCACCGAGAGGAATTGTGAGCGCCCGTTCGGCATCAGGAGTCGCGTCTTTGACCGCATAGATCTGGGGGCTGGAACGAAAAACTTCTTTCAGTTGCACGCCTACGCTCAACCGCACCTCGATGCGTGCGTTGGTTAGCGCCACATTCCGCAGCCCTTCCAGTTCGCTGGAGAAAATGCCAGGAATGGTCGCGGGGTCGCCAATGAAGTGATAGTTCGCACCGCTGGCCTCGGCCATTTCCATCAACAGTTTCTCGTTAAACTCAATCCCCACCCCCAAGGTACTGCACGAGACTCGCTCGCGCTGCTGACGGGCTAGGTCCAGGCATTTGCGTTCTTCGTACGTCTGACCGTCGGTGAGCAGTAGCAGACGATTGAGGCGGTTGGGAGAATAGTGCTTTTCCACTTCCGCTAGAGCCGCTCCCATCCCCAAGGCCATCTGCGTGCCGCCGCCGATCTCCAGCAGGTCCAGGTCGTCGATGGCGCGCTTGACCCGGGCTTTATCGCCCAGGACTTGATCGGCCGTGGCCACCACCGCCGCCTTATCGGCAAAGGCCACCACCGCCGCCCGATCGTCTGGACCGAGATGATCGATCAAATACTTGACCGCTTCAACGACATGATCCAGCCGCTTCTCGTCGTACATGGAACCGCTCCGGTCCAAGACGATCCCCAGGTTCAAGGGTAACCGCACTCCCTGTCCCTGCGATTTGGCTTCCAGCAGCAGATAGAGAATGAAGTTTTCCGCGCTGCTTAATACAGCGTCACGGCTACACAGGGCATGAAACCCGATAGCTCCGGCCACGAAGGGCACCTCCAATCACGGAGTTAATAGAAATTTTTATCTCACGTTTCCTATAGCGGTGCAAGCTAGCGACCCCCGTGCTTCGACAAGCTCAGCACGAACGGGTTTTACCCCGCGCACTATTCTCCACCCCGTTCGCCCTGAGCCCTTCGATAAACTCAGGACAGGCTACGCGTGAGCGCAGTCGAAGGGGGACCGGCGGTACACTCAATGGCCTATAGGAAAAACGAATTGGCATTACTCTTTCTTCTCCGGCTTGCGGAAGCTGTCGTGGCAGCTTTTGCACGCGCCAAAGACCTTTTTGGCCTGGGCGCTCACAGCATCGGCTTTTCCGTCGGCTGCAGTGATCGCAAGCTGGTCAGCTTCGTTTTGCAGGGTCTGGGCTGATTTGACGAACTCATCCCATTTCTGCCAGATCTCGTCTTTGGCCTTGGAGGTCTCTGACGTACTTCCTTTTGGGAACAGTTCAGGAATACGGGTGGCATGCAAGGCAATGGCCTGGGCGTTGACCTTGACTGCAGCAGGCTTGCCAGCCTTAATCTTATCGTTCAACTCTTTGGCGTTGTCCCCAATGTTCGCCATCAGGTAAGCACGAAAAGCGATGGGGTCCTTGCCATCGGGAAGATGCTTGGGGTGCCCCTCATGCGCCAAGCTGGGGCTGAGGTACCACAACCCTCCGGCCACCAATACTGCGGCAAAATACGCGGTCCGTTTCATCCTTCTCTTTCCTCCTCTCCAATTCGGTGAGCTACATTACTGCAGAACGCAAAATGTGAGCAGTAATCTGCCTGCCTTCTTTTTTCCGTTTTACGCCTTCAGTCTTTTTTCTTTTTGACCCGATGCACGATCGGCTGCATGCCTTTGAGATAGTGCGCCACGGCTAAAGCATCTTCCTTACTCATGTCCTTGTATCCTCCCTCGCGCACCCCTTCAATGACGAGCGCCATGAGCCCTTGAACATTATCGAAGTTAGGGCGAAATCCCGTCTGCAAGAGAGAGACGATCTCGTCCTCGCTCCAATCACCGATGCCGGTCTTAGCATCAGGGGTGATGTTCGATGTCACCTCACCGTCGATACCGGCCTGGTTACCGGCCAGGAATAAAGACTGGTCGAGCGTACCAGTCCTAGTGCGCGGGGTATGGCACTCCTGACAGTGAGCCACGTGTTCACCGATATAGCGCCCACGTTCCAGCCCCGCCGTAGGCGCCCGGGCTGGTGTGGCTCCGGGGTTAAAGAACAACCACCGCCACGCCCGCATGGCCAGACTGGCAAACGGCAGCGACAACTCGTGCGGCTGGTTGGCGCGGGCCACTGGTGGCAGGCTACGCAAGTATGCCACCAACGCGGTCACGTCCTCGTCGCTCATGCCATTGAACGCCGGATAGGGCATCACCGGACTGAGCACAGAACCATCCGGCCGCACGCCGAGGCGTAGCGAATCGATGATCTGGCGGTCGGTCCACTGGCCAATGCCAGAGGTTGGGTCCGGAGTAATGTTAGTGCCATAGAAGGTGCCATAGGGGGTCTTGAGCGGCCGCCCTCCGGCGTTGACTGGTCCGCCCTCCGGCGTGTGACAGCCACAGCCACCGGCCAGGGCAAAAATATATTGGCCTCGGGCTACAAGGTCTGCCTCTGCGGCCTGCGCCAGTTCTGGCAAGTTCAGAAGAGTCGCGGCAAAGGCGACGGCGAAGACGCACACGAGTCTCCACATCACGCCGGCTCTCTCCCCGTAAGGGCCCATCTTTCCTTCATTCCGTTCCGCGTGTGACCGCCTCTTCTTGTAGGGAGAAATCCTTGACCTCGCAAGCAGAGTTCCCCTGGGTTTTGACGCCGGCACGGATTTGCTCTACAGAGTGAAGCGTGCGATGCAGGAGGTTTGCTGGTTGTGGCGTCGGCTGGATAGTGGTCTTGCTGTGTGGCTTGTTTCTTGGCTGCGGCGGCGACGACCTGGAGTTCGGAACAAGCAAAAAAAACGGCAACCTCAGTTTCGGCAAAGGCGAATCCTCTCTCCACTTCGGCGCGCAAGGCGGTGGTGGCAGAAGCGGCAGTCGTAAAGTCGAGGACACCACAGTACGAGGCAATATCTTTAACCTCCGGCCCGCCACCTCGCGACCGATCGTGGTCTTTGTCTTTGTCAATCTGCGCGATTCTGGTACTTTCCAGGATTTTGATGATGCCGAAGTTGCTACAATCACGACAGACCGGTCATTCCTGGTTTCACACCTCGCGGCTGGCGATCTCACCGTGGTATTTCTCCTCGACCAAGTCGGGGTCAATCAGGATGGAACTATCGACCCTGGTGACCCGATTGCGATTTTCCACGACCCCAAGGGGCGACTGCACAATCTTTCAGCCGACACGGATGTGACACTCGAAGACGTGGACCTAACCTTTAACCTGAGCGCCCCAGACAGCGGCACGGCGACAGTGCAAAGCGAGGCAAACCTCGTTGTGCAACAACAGTCCACAGCAGAGACGCCCACTGCAGATCCCACCTCCGGCTCGCCGACAGTTCACAATCCGTAATCGTTGCGCGAGCCAAGGGGACTTGGGCTGCTGCGGGTTGACTGGTACAGTTGGGCGCCATGCGGACCCTAGGATTAGGACTGAGCATCTCTGGATTCCTCCTGGTTGGCGTGCTCTCGCAGCTCTACCTTTTTACGCAACTGGGAGAGGTAACCCTGCGCCGCGCCGGAGGCTATACCGTTTCCGCTGATTTCGCTAACGCGAGCGGACTTGCTTCTGGCTCCATCGTCGAACTCGCCGGCGTGCAAGTCGGCCAAGTCACGGACATCCAGCTCATCGGCACCCGCGCCCGTGTCATAGTTCAGTTGCGGGCTGATGTGCACCTGGAAAATGACGCCATCGCCTCGATCCAAACCAAAGGGTTGCTTGGTGGGCGTTACCTGCTGATCACCCCCGGCGGTTCAGAGCAAATCATCCCTCCTGGAGGGAAGATCCGTGAAACCGAATCGCCGCTGGATCTTCCGGGGCTGATGGCTGCTTACGTCGCGCGTCGAAAGAAAGAAGCTGCGCCATCGAAAGGCACGCGTGTCCCCTCCTCTCACGGGAAAGAGGAAAAAACTGGCCTCACTGACTAGCGCCGTCCCTTACCCCGGCCGACCTCTTGCTCACAGGCTCGCACTACCGCCACGGTCGTCCCTAGTGACTGCGCGACCGTGGCCTCATCGGCCCCTTGACCGAGCAGCTTCCATACCTGCGGACAAGAAACTTTCGCTGTACCCTCGTGGACTGGAGCGGGAGTTGGCACTACTGGGGTACCCAGATCTTTTCCAGCCTGGGTGGCTGGTGTTGCTTGCGGGATCTCTCGTGCCTTGAGGCGGTTGACTTCAACCTCCAGGGTTCCGACCAATTCCCTAAGTTTCTGCTGCCCGTCCTGGCCGGCGTCCGCTTGTCTCCGTAGGTCTTCGACTTGGCGGGTCAGCGCGGCTACTTGTTTTTGCAGCGCGGCCACCTCTTCGGAATGATCCGATCCACATCCCGGAAACGCTATGACTGCGAGCAGCACCAGGAACATCGTTCTTCGCGGCATCATCTTTCTCCTCACAGACTGTGTTCCCGCCGGTCTGTCCGAGTTGTCCGACGGTAACGCGCCGGCTTCCGGCGTACCATCCCACACGCCGCACAGCGCCATTGTTCCTGCTTGTGCGGTCGATGCGCTTGTAGCAGCATTTTCTTATGGCACCGGGAACAACGCATACTCAGTTTGTTTTCTCCAGTCTTGCGGCGACATCCTCGTAGTCTGGCGCTTCGGCATAGAGCTTCTCCAGCTCAGCTCGGGCGCGTCGGTCCTGTCCTTGGCCCTCGTAGACCAAGGCCCGTTCATAGCGCAGGGCGCGCAAGACTTCATCGGACCGATCCTTCTTGCGTTTCAAGGCGTTGGACAGAGTCTCCAAGGCCGCATCCAAGAAATTGAGGCCGTGCAGGGCTTTCGCTTTGTACAGGAGCAGGGCAGTATGGACAGGCGATTCGTTCTCCACTCCCTGAGCAAGTTGCACGACTTTTTGGTAAATTTCCCGGTCTCCGCCCTTAGCCTCCATCAACAGTTCGGCAAGAGACAATTTGACCACCACATCGTCAGGCTCCAATTGCTGTAGTCGCTCCAGGCAGGCAACAGCATCCGGCCTTCGGTCTCGTGCCTGGTAAGCTTCGGCCAGGGCGAGCAGGACGCCGCGCATGTCCGGCCCTACATGGGCGGACACTTCCTCGGTGATTGCCAGGTTCATGGTGGCGGCAATCCCATAGTGAGAAAGATAACGGCCGAGGTCCTGTTCCTGGCTGGCCGCCGCTGTCAGGTATTGAGTTGCCTCATCGAGCCTGCCTTTTTTGAGCGCAAGAAAGCCGGCGAGGAACGCGCCATCAGCCAGATGAATCGCCTTTTGCAGATGCTCAAAGGCAGCGTCCTCATCGCCGCTGGCGAGCGCCTGGCATCCATCTGCCAAGGCTTTTTGATCACTCGGTGTGAAGAGTTTTTCAAAGAAGCTTGGCGTCAACCGATCCTGTTCGCGTACAACCGGCTTGGGCCTTTGCGCGAGAGGCGGCGTTTCAGCAGGGGCAGGTATAGGCGCGGCAGCGGCTTCAGCAGCTTCGGAAGACTCGGACGACTGGCCAAAAAGTTTCCCCAGTTTCCCCAGTGAGAAATTCGTGGTGTAGAACAATCCCGAGCCAGGAATACCGAGGGAGATCCTCGACCCCTGCGGTCCAACCGTAAACTTCGCTCCGCGCGGTCCCACCGAGACAGACCCACCTGACTTACTCAGGTTCAGCATCACCCCAGGTAGGATGCTCATCCGCTTGAAGAAACGAAATCCCATGACTCCTCCGACCCTCTGTTCATTGTTTGTACTGAAGAAAGGAGCGATACGGAAGATGCCTGGGTTTTCAAACCTTGACGAATGGGCGTCAGATGTGTACGAAACGAGGCGCTGACAGCAGGCAGACGCATCCCTGAGAAGACCGAGAAGCCCGTCCAGAAGAATGAAAAACTCAGAGTGCCTCATTTTGGAAGAGATCGGTCATCTTCCCACGTGTAAGAAATCGGCGACGCTTAAAGAGATATTTGATGCCGGTGCTAGGGAAGGGGTTGAAAGCGTGGCAAAATTGTTCCAATTCACGCAGGTAACCCTTTGGAGGGTGAGAGAAAAAGAGGGGTACACCATGACGCTCACCACAGAGTTCAACAAATTGATCGGCCGCTGCCGATGCGGTGATCACGCAAAGAATTATACTCCTCGCTCTCACAATCAGTCGCGGACATATTACTTTCTGCCTGAGGAACACGTGCCACCAGACTTTCTCTGCGGCGCTTGCATACAAAATACAGACAAGTTAGTTCGGGGAGGTCTCATAGTAAGCGAGGAAGCCAAGCAGCGAGGTGTCGTCGTATTTCAAGCCTTTGCCGCCTATCGCCTCACCCCACAACAGATCAATAGCCTCAGAAAGATCTGGCCAAAACAGTAAGGAGGCGAACGATAATGACAGCAGGAGAC
>JBGPOI010000121.1:0-11413 GCA_041487975.1 Binatia bacterium
CCACGTTGGCGGACGCCGAGTTCCAGCACCAGCACCTCAAGCTTCTCTTTGGAACAAAAGGCCGTCCAGGCAGCACGCGCGAGGGTTTGCAGAACATTCCAGACACTGCGCGTTTCGATCTCCAGGTTGAGCACGGCGAGCGGCAGTCCGATCTCGGTATTGTAGGAGCGCGGATTGGTGCGCACCCGATAATGCCTGCTCAGCAACTCGCCGAACAAACGTTTCATCACCGTCTTGCCGCGATTACCGGCGATGGCGATGACCAGCGGTTTCTTACGACGTAGAAATACCCGCGCTAATGCTTGCAGATAGGGAATCGCCAGTTGACGCAACTGGCGGCGCGACATGCGAGACGGCACCGTCGCGGCGGTAGGCATGACCGTCGCCGGAACCTCTGACGTGACCGGCGTCGCGGCTGGCGCATCCACATGGACGAACGCAGGCGTTTGCTGGCGGAAGTAGCTCGTGAGCCGCTCGAACGCAGTATCGATATCAGCCGGTTCGCGGCCGAAGTTGATACGCAAGTGCGCCTCGCCGCTAGGACCGAAGGCCACCCCGGGCACCACCGCAACCTTTGCCTCCTCCAGAAGACGGTGGGCAAGGCGGCGGGAGTCGCGCGCCCAGGGCACGATGTCTTTGACCCGGGGAAATACGAAGTATGCCCCTTCGGGCTTCTGGTAGTCAAAGACGTGCGAGAGTGCATCGAGATGTTCGAGCGTGCGGTCACGCCGTTCCTTGAAAGCGACGCGAAAGGCGGCGAGGTGCGCCTCGCCGTACTCCAGTGCGGCGATCGCCGCGTATTGCGAGACCACCGGCGCGCAGGTAACGAGCGCGTCATGAACCTTGAGGATCTCGCGCGTATTACGTGCGTCCGAGTGCAAGTATCCAACCCGCCACCCGGTCATGCCGTACGCTTTGGAAAAGGTGAACACGCGGACCACGTGCGAGCGGACGGCAGCCAGTTGCGCGGGACTGTAGTAGGGTTCTTTGCTGTAGACAAAGTCCTTGTACGCCTCGTCGATGACGAGGAACAAGCCGTAGCGCTCGGCCAGTTCGACGAGCGCGAGCGTCTCAGCCCGCGAGAAGACCGTACCCGTCGGGTTGTTGGGATTGCAATAGAGGATAGCGCGGGTACGGGCGGACAGACAGCGCTCGAAAGCCTCGCGGTTAAACGCGAAGTTGTCTTCCTCGCGTAATACGGCGAAACGCGGCGTGCAGCCGGCCATGCGTACCACTTCCTGATACGACGCGTAGCTGGGGGTGGGGAGAATGACCTCATCACCCGGCTGGGTGAGCGTCAGTAACGTTGCGGCGATGCCTTCGATGGAGCCGCAGGTGACGATGATCTCGCTCTCCGGGTCGTAGTGCATGCCCTCGCGCAGAAGCGACTCGGCAATCAACTCGCGCAACTGTGGTAAGCCAGGGGTGAGCGAGTATTTGGCGCACGCGCCCTCAGCGATCTTCTGCTGCACGAACGTCTTGATCGGCTCGGGGGTATCGAAGCTGGGAATGCCCTGGGCGAGGGAGATCACCCCTGGAATGCGACTCGCCGCCAGTTCCATCTCCTTGATTGGCGAGAGCTTCATTTGCGCCGTGCGCGCGAACCGCCAGTCCTCTATGACAACCGCATTCAACATAACTGCATTAGAGCGATAGAACCAAGGCTTTGCAATGCCGCGGAGAGTGGGATATACCGCGCACAGGAACCCAGACCCAAAGGAGGATACCCCATGCACGAGCGGCTCTTTTCTGAAGCAGAAATTCGCGAGATGGAAAAACGCACAGTGGACCGCCTGAGCGAAGCGATTGACGCAGGCGACAAGGAGAAAGCCAAGCAGATCGCCAAGCGTATGTACAATGAATTCCTCAGCATGCACGACCTCTACCGCAACTGGACCACGGCGATGCTGAGCGAGATTGGCCGACGATTTGGTGACGAGGCACTAGAACAGATCATGACCGAGGGAGTCAAGGCGTGGTGGCTCCCCAATCTGGAGAAGCTACCTGACGGACCGGAAGCCCTACCGCAGCGGGTGAAGATGTTTGTCGCCGGCTTGCGGGGACATCTGCAGCCATTGCACATTGAGGAAGATGAAGAGAAAGTGGTGATCCAAATGCAGCCCTGCGGCAGCGGCGGCCGTCTCGTGCTGGAAGGCAAGTACGAGGGACCGAACGGTTTCCTGACAATCGAGAAACCGCAGCGCATGACCTACAACCGCGCGAACTTTCCCGTCTATTGCGCCCACGAGCCGCCGATGGAGTTGAGCGATATCGAAAAGAACGGCGCCCCCTTTGTCGTCGTCGAACCGGCCGCCGTGCTGGGCAAGGAACATTGCTCTTTCATTATCTACAAAGACAAAAGCAAGGTACCAGCCAAATACTACGAGCGGCTGGGGTTGAAGAAGCCGGAAACGACCGCCAAGTGAGGACTAAATCGAACCACAGGACATTGGTCTGATTGAGGTTCCCTCTCCCGTTCACGCGAGAGAGGGAGAAAATGAGGCACCCATCATGTTACACGCCGGAGTCGGGTTATCGACGCACAAGAACACACAGCAAGCCGGCAGCGAGGCGGCCGCAACCGCGCTGAGCCGCTCCGGCAGCGATACGGCCGATCTCGCCTTGGTCTTTGCCACCACCGAACACGGGGCAAACTACGGATTACTCTTGCGCACAGTGCAGGAAACGGCAAGAGCAACTCATGTTGTGGGGTGCAGTGCGGGCGGAGTTTTAACCAGCGACGGCGAGGTCGAGCGCGCCCCTGGCGTGGCGGTGCTCACGGTGCGGGCGGACACGTTTGCGGCCGAGCGCTTTTTCGTACCGCAGTTGCGCGGGCGTGGGCGTGAGACGGGGAAAGAGGTAGCGGCGCGTGTACGCCCGCACCTGGGAGCGGATAATCTCCTCGTCGTCTTTCCCGATACCTACAATTTCAATCCAGCCGCGTTCTTCGCCGGCCTGTCTGAGTTCGCACCCGATTTGCCGGTTGTCGGTGGTGGCGCTTCTGAAGATGGAACTCTGGGTGAGACGTTCCAGCTCTGCGGCGACACAGTCAGCCACGACGCCGTCTGCGGGCTGCTGCTGAGCGGGCGCCTGCATCATACCATTGGCATCACGCAGTCGTGCCAGCCGATCGGCCCGCTGCATACCATCACGAAGTCCCATCGGAATTTGCTTCTCGAACTGGATGGGCGGCCGGCCTTTGAGGTATTTGCCGAGATCGTGCCGCAGCCGTTGCGCGAAGACCTGCGCCGGGCGGCAGCCTTTGTGTTTGCCGGTCTGCCGGTGGACGCCGAGCGCCAGCCCCTCGCGCGAGGGGAGTACCTCGTGCGCAACATCGTTGGCTTTGATCCCAAGCAAGGAGTCGTGGCGATTGGTGAAGAGGTGCGCCAAGGGCAGAAGCTGGTCTTCACGCTACGTGATGGTAGCGGCTCGCGCGAAGACCTGAAGTCGGCGCTGGAGGAGCAGAGTCAGGCCTGGGCAGGTCAGCGGCCCGGCTTTGGGATGTACTTTAACTGCGCCAGTCGTGGCAGGGGGCTCTACGGTTTCCCTGACCTCGATATCTCTTACATCAAACAATACCTGGGCGAGGTGCCGATCATCGGCTTCTTCACCGGATGTGAAATTGCGCCACTCCAGCAGCAGTCCAGCCTCCATCTGTATTCCGGAGTGCTGGTGCTGGTGGGAGAGAAGATGATGCACTGAGGAAAGGGAGCGCTTCCTAGAACGATTTTCGTTTGGCTTTACCACAGAAGAAAATTAGAACGGCCACAGTCGGCCAAGGAATCCTTTGTCCTCTTTCTGTTCTTCTTTGTTCGTGTCCTGCTTAGCCTGCTCGTCCTGAGGCTGAGCTTGCGGTTGAGCTTGCGGTTGAGCTTGCGGCTGAGCTTGCGGTTGAGCTTGCGGTTGAGGCTGTGCTTGTGGCCTCTGCTCCTCCTCAGAGCTGCCGAATGGGTTGAGGCGGGCGAGCCAACCCTGTTTGACGATCACCGATCCAGGCGGGGGTTCTAGATCTTGCCAAGAGCCGTACGTTGGCACTTCAGGGGTAAACACCTTGGGCTCAACCCCGGCGGCGTTGGCGTAGCGCGGCAGGCAACACATCTGCCCATAGCAACAGGCCGCCTTGTTTTCACAACACTCGACCTTCTTGGGTGAGGATAAATACGAGCACGCACCAAAGAGGAGAATGCTCAAAAGAAAAAGCGGGTACAACGTCTTCATACTGATCTTTCAGCCTCGGCTAACACAGCCTCGAATAACCGCCGATAGCGGTCGAGCGCCAGCGCTCCTTCAACCACACGCCGCTCGCCGGCAAACAGCGTGGGAATCGCAGTGACCCGATCGCGTTCTACTCCAGTCGTGAACTCGTGCCAGACCAACTCCTTCAGCTCCGGGTCAGCAATATCCTGGTCAAAGCGCTCGACATCCGCTCCAACATTGACCGCGACTTGGCGTAGGACTACCGGATCTTCCAGGTTCTGATTCAGACTGAAGAACGCTCGCATCGCCTCCAGGTGAAAAGCGTCGAACAATCCCTGATGGGCCATTGCTTTGCCGGCGATATGAGCAGGTAGGGTTGTTGCGGGATATGTCCCATCCCGCCAGGGGGTGAAGGTCAGGGTCGGTTCAGCCTCCTGGGCTTTATGCCAATGCGCGGCCACGTACCCGTTCCAGCCTTTGTGAGCATCCTCGCGAAACAGGAGAAAGCTACGCCACTGCATCGTTATCCGCTCTTGGTATTCTTCTTGCAGATGATGTAGCCGCATCGCGGCTACATAGCACCAGGGGCAGAGATAGTCAGAAAAGATGCGGACAATCATGAGTTCCTGTCGCTACGTGCGGGCTACCATAGCACGGGTTTCGAGAAGGAAAAGCCCTCTAGGGGAGCGTCCCTCAGCGGCCCGCTTGCTGGTATGGTGCGAGCTGTGACTGAAAAAGCTTGCTCCCCATGTGGCAGATTCGCGACAGCCAATGGTCCTATACCAAGGGCGGGAAGGGCCTGTTGTTCGAGGATGTTTTCGATGAGCCGCTTCTACACTCGGAAGGAACGCAAGCGGTAACTACTACCTTTCGGCCGGATATTTCCGTTCCGCAGAGCAGCATCAAGGTAGACAATACCTGGGTAGTGTCCTAATAAAAAGTTGCTCCACTGAAATCTATGGCCTGCAGGACACTTCGATTGGGTCGACGCTGATATTCATATCCTGAAAGATCTCTTTCACAGCAGCGTTAAATTGATTCGCTAGCCATCCATACTTTGCCAAACGATCTGGTCCTTTGTCCTTCGCTCGTGCTAGTTCTTTTTGAATGTGTTCACGGGTACACTCAAATTGCTCAACCACTTTGTCCCGAAAAGAGCTATCATTTTGCATTTCTTGCGGCAGCCGTCCTCCCAAAAACCCTGAAAACGGCTTGATGAACCAGCATCCATCGGAGTCTTGTCCTAAGTATTGCTCGCGTATATAGGCATTGTCGTCGGAAAGAAGACCGACGACCTCCTCGGCAACAAGAATTCTTGGCACGTGCGCAATCCGATTTTCCAGTTCGTATGCAGCAATAATGCCCGCGCCGAAAAGCATATTTTGCTCATGATACGTCCAGCCAGAGGCGATGCCACCACGAATAAAGACACCCGAAACAAGCAGCTTTATTGTCAGCTCCTGCGCAAGAAGAATCGCCAAAGCGGCAGGCAGGTCGAAATCATAAAGAGGAAAGGACATCACGATAGAGTCAGAGAAATGGGCCATCTGTGGTACTATTTGCGGATCTTCACCTCCGTAAAGCCTACTCGGTTGACCCTTGCTATAGTGATCTTCGACTTTTTGCTGGATGGTTTTCAGTAGACCTCCCACGCGCGAGTAGAGATCCGGGTCGGTTGGCATTCGGGTAATCAGATCCCGGAATCCGAGAATGTCCACGAAGACTACTATCCGTTTGCGTGGGAGGTGATCCGCGGACGGGAGCGGTGCGCCTTTTTCATCTACAGCCATATGCTTTCCCAACAGCGGCAAGGATGTAGGAGGAAGAGAAAAGAAGCAAGTGGCAAAGCCTTTGTGTCTAACCAGTTCATTAATAATGCATACGAAAGACAGCAACTTTTTATTAGGACATCACCATCTTGAACGAAAGTCAAAGAAACCTTCAGTAACTCGTCTCATTCCCCTGTCTGCTGCACGATAAAGGGAGCCCAGAGCCGCACCGGGGCCATCGGCTTTCCGAAGCTCGCAGTCAGTTCTCGCAGGTTAGCTATGGTCTGCAACTGCGCTTGGCGCAGCGCCTCAGCCGGTCGTTCCCCCTTCCCATATGCTCGGTAGAACTCCTTCATCTGCGTACGCGTGGTCTGGTCGCCCACTGGTCACAGGCTCATCACCAGGTTCTTTGCCCCGGCTAGTACAAATGCCCGCCGCAGCCCATAGACGCCCTCTCCTACTTTCACATCCCCAGCAGCCGTCTCACAGGCCGAGAGCACGACCAGATCAGTCCCGTACAGATCCATGCTGGTCACTTCCAGAGCAGTCAACAGTCCGTCGTCCCCAGCCGTAATTTCTTGGGCGTGGTTGGCACCAGCCAGAGCCAAGCCTGAGCGCACCATGGGGCTTACCTTTGACCTTGCAATGTGGTCATTACTCGCATGGGTCACGGGATCGGGCGGAGGGAGATCCTCGTCTTTAAGGAAAAAGCCGTGGGTAGCCAGGTGCAACACCTTTGGAGACTTTGTCGTGCGCACGGCATACTCCGTGGCTTGTCTGCCTTCAAGCACTTTCTGGGCACCCTTGATCAGTGGGGGAATGATCCGAGCTTCTTCGGCTGTACCAGGCAATGGAGGAAAGCTTTTTCGGTAATCAGATGCTCGCAGAGCTTCTTCTGATGACGCGGCTGCCATCTGTAAAACCTTCCCATCATCGAACGCGGGGTTAGCCACAAGTAGCAGCGCGACGGTCGGATCGACTCCGCTCTTGCCTCGCAGCAGGTCGCGCCCACTGGCCACGTAAGAGACTGTAGTCTTCTCCACGAGATAATGACCATCTTGGGTCCGCAGCGCGGCGAAAGGGACGTTATTTAGTTCCCCATCAGGACTCACGATTAACTGCACACGTGAACTCAGAACTGCTTCCAAGGGTTGGAAGAGCAGAGCGTAAAGCTCTGTGAGTTCGACATCAGCTTGATGACTGTAGGTTTCAGGATCGCGGCTATAATCAGGCCGGTTGATAGCCGCTAGAGTGATCTTGACCTTAGTGTCAATCTTCTGAGCTTCTCCCAGGTCCACCAAGGCTACCTGATTATCTGCCGTTAAAATGAAGGCGAGATAACGTTCGGCATCAAACCATTTCTTCTTTTCTTCATCCCAGTCTCGGATGCGCACAAACTCGACCAAGGCACTATCCCTCGGCAAGCGGCTCGCCAGCATCTGTGCAGTCACTTGTCTCTGAGCCAGTTCCTGGGCCACCAAGCCACTATGTTGCGCCAGAAACTCTTCTTCATGGACGATAGCAGCCTGGAGCTCCTCAATTCTTCGTCTGTAGTCCTCAGGGTTTTGCTTCCCAGGATCACTCAGAAGCAGCCGGGAGAGAACGCTTCGATGCTCGGTCAATCGCTGCCATGCTTCAAGAGTCTCGCCTGTGAGATTTGCTGCCAGCGCTTGCTGAGCACGTGACTGAGCATCAAGCACGATGCCTTTACGCCGGAGAACCAGTTCCAAGCCGAAGCGAACAGTCTGTGAATCCTGTTGGAAATGACGATGGATCAACGACAAGGTACCCCAATAGCTCCCTTGGGACTTCTGCACGAACAATAGCTTTTGTCCTTCGGAGGCAACGGAGAACACGTTGGCAAACGTACGGTCTTCCACGGTTAGTCCTCGCTGAAAGAATTGGAATGCCTTTGCGTAGTTCCCCATGCTTTGGTACGCCACCGCTAAGTTGTCGAGTGGCAAAACAGTGCTGGGATGCTCGGGCCCCAGAGCCTTCTCATCGATCGCCAGGGCTCGCTGTAAAAGCGGTAGCGCTTTGTCATACTCTCCTATTCCTCCATAGGACTCCGCCAAGTTATTAAGGGATAAAGCAGTGTCAGGATGGTTGGGACCCAGAGCTTTTTCCCGGATCACCAGAGCTCGTTCGAGTAGTGGTAACGCTTTCGTGTAGTCTTTCAGCTCATTGTACAAAGCTGCTAAGTTATTCAGAGATGTGATCGTGTCGGGATGGTCAGATCCCAAGACTTTCTCCCGGCTCGCCAGAGTTTGCTGAGCGGGCGACAGTGCTTTGTCATAGTTCCCCATGCCTTCGTACAACGCCGCCATATTGTTAAGGGAGGTGATAGTGTCAGGATGGTTAGGCCCCAGGACTTTCTCTCGAATCGCCAAAGCCCGCTGATAGAACAGTAACGCTTTTGCGTAGTCCCCCCTGTTTCTGTGCAGCTCTGCTAGGTTGTTAAGGGACGCAGTAGTGTCAGGGTGATCAGGTCCCAGGACCTTCTCCCGAATCGCTAGAGCCTTTTCACAAAGCGGCAGCGCCTTGGCGTACTCCCCTATGCTACCGTACAAAACCGCTAGGTTATTGAGAGATAAGACAGTGTCGGGATGTTCAGGACCCAGAGCATTTTTTCGTATCTTTAAGACCCGCTGAGAAAGTGACAATGTTTTTTCGTAGTCTCCTGTGCTGTAGTACAACGCAGCCAAGTTGTTCAGAGATGTAGCAGTGTCAGAGTGGTTGGGGCCCAGGACTTTTTCAAAGATCGTCAAGGCTCGCTGAGAGAATGGTAGTGCCTTGGCGTACTCCCCCATGCTCCTATACGTCTCTGCCAAGTTGGTGAGAGAGATAGCGGTGTCCAGATGGTCAGAGCCTAAAGTCTTTTCCTTGATAGCTAACGCTTGTTCGCCAAGACGGATCGCTTCCGTGTAGTTCCCTATTTTACAGTGTACTTCTGCCAAGTTACTAAGGACTGTAACGGTAGTAGAATGATCAAGACCCAAGGTTTTCTCATCGATCGCCAAAGCCTTTTGGTAAAGTGGTAGTGCCTTAACGTACTCTCCCATACGTTCGTACAACAGCGCTAGGTTATTGAAGGCCGCAGCAGTGTCGAGATGGTCGAGGCCATGGGTCTCTTTTAAAATTTCCAGTGCTTGTTCACCAAAACGGGCAGCTTCTGAGTAGTTTCCTTGTTGAGAGAGTTCCACAGCTATTTTGTTATACGTGACCCCCAGTTCGAGGTGCGACAGGATGAAATCGGGTTTGAAGCGAATTGCCTCTTTAAATGCTTCTGCCGCTTCCTGATAACGACGAAGGTTTTTGTACACTAGGCCTAGGCCGTGGTATGCCTCAGCATATTGAGGCTCGAGGTGGATCGCCTCTTTATAAGCACCTACCGCTTCTTGATAGCGCCCGAGTTCCTTGTATGCCAAGCCCAGAAGGCTACGTACTCCAGCGTCCCCAGGTTTGATCTGAATGGCCTGATTGCAAGCTTCTGTCACTTTCTGCCACTGGCCGAGACTAACATAGGCACTGCCCAAGAGAGAAAAGAGGGAGGCAATTATAGGAGCCTCGTGAGTGTCTTCGGCTAGGGCCAAGGCAGCCTTATATTTTTCAATTGCCGCTTCAAACTGGCCCGCATTCTGGTGACGGAGCCCTTCATCCGTCAGCCTCTGCACGGTCGCTATGGATTCAGCTCCCTTTTCTTCTTCGGTTAGGGTCGTACCAGGAACGGAGGCCGCACAGTATACGGGCTTGGAAAGGAAAACTGCGCTCAGGTAGATACTGAACTGAATGATAAAAACAACCCTTTGACTGGTCACCAGGGACCTACCTCCTACCTAACCTCTCTCATCTGCACACTCGAAGCTGAGAGTAAGGGATTACGTGTTGCTGGAGTGCTTGCGCCAGTTCTTTGGCGAGGCCAGCGACTTGCAGAGGCCCTTCTGGCAGGCGATAGCGATCGATGGTGCCATCCCCCTTGGAGCTGTCACCAATCAGGTCAATCTCTCCATCACAGTCCACGTCAAAGTAGTACACCAACGACTGCCACTGCGGGTCTCCCCCTGCAATGACTGTGTTGAGATCGGTCGCGGTGACCTTCCCAGCGACCGCATAGGCGGGATGCTCTCTGGACTCGCCGTACACAAACCACACGTCTGGTGGCGGCACCCGCGCATTGATGTACATCCCTACAATGTTCGGCCCGTAGGCTTCCGTTCTGTACGAGGAAGGACGAGGAGCCGGTGTCGAAGGAGCGGCTGCTATACTCGTGGGCCGCTGGAGAAACGCTTTGACCACGTCTGCCGCCACGGCGTAGTTCAGCCCTTCACCCTCGCCACGAAAGGAGTTGATCCCGATGATCTCTCCTTGGTCATTGAGTAGTGGTCCTCCGGAGTTGCCTGGATTCAGGGCGGTCTGCGTCTGGATCACCGTACTTTGGTGGAGCAGATCATCAGGCCCCTTCCACTGATAGTGCGGTCGAATCTGGCTGATGACGCCGGTCGTGTAGGTCCACACTTCACCTTCCGGGTGACCAATGGCGTGCACGTCCTGCCCCACCTCGACCTTTGCTATATCCCCCAGGGACAGAACACTCAGATTCTGTGGTGGTGCCTGAATCTGCAAGAGCGCTAGGTCAGCTATCTGGTCTACCTTGATCGGGATTGCAACAAAGGCCAGTTCCCTTTTGACCTCTACTCCCCGCTGCGGCTTGAACACCACAGCGATACGGCTTGCCCCCTGGATTACATGCCAGTTGGTCAGCACCTCCCCCTGGCTGCTGATGACCACACCGCTCCCCAACCCTTGATCTGTCACGACCAGCACGGTAGCAGGAGCAGCTTTCTTGTAGACCTCCACATTGGTTACCCCGCGAGTTTCTTCCAGCAAGAGGTTCTTGGGCAGTTTCTCTAGAGTAGAAACAATCTGTTTCTGTAGAGGATCTGGACCAGCGGGCGCCAACAAGAGAGATGTCAGGACACTTTGCTCCTGGGTAGTCAGTTCCGTGGCCACCTTGATCTGCTCTCCTCCACTCATACTGATCACCACTCCCCCACTCTGGGTGCTCGGAGGTTGTTGCTGCAAGAGGGTTGGGCCGAGAAAGATGATAAAAACAGCGACGGCTGCAGCCGCCGCAATCTCCCCGAGAAAACGAGGGGTTGCCCACTCCCATACAGTCGTCCAGGCAGCAGAGAGAGCCGCTCTTGTACGCTCTAGAACAGACGAACTTGGTTCTTCTCCGGTGGCCAGGAACAGGGCTAAGCGTTTGAGCTTCTTGGTCAGAGCAGGGGGAGGAACTTCCCATGTTTTCGCTAAGAGAGCCAGCTCTCGCAGGTCGATCAGCCGGTTGATACAGGAGGGGCAGACCCGCAGATGCGCTTCCAAGGATTGCTTTTCCTCAGCGTTCACTTTCCCATCCAGGAAATCTCCCAGGGCGCCGATCGACGGAC
>JBGPOI010000122.1:0-11402 GCA_041487975.1 Binatia bacterium
GCCGAGCCGATCTGAATCGCTTTAATCCCACTCCGTAGCACCGCGAGTGCCTCGATGCCGCTGGAGACTCCACCGACACCGATAACGTCAAGCCGGCCGGCGGAGGCATGCAGGATTGCCTGCGCCTGTGAGGGACCGCCATTTGCTGGGGTGTTGTGGCAAATGGCAACCGGGATACCAGAGTCGAGCAGAGCAGCGGCCACTTCCGCCAGCGGTAAGGAAACTGTTGCCGGGAGCTTCACTGCCAGTGGGGCGGGAACTGCCTGACGAATCGCCAAGACGAGCTGGCCCAGTTTCCCGGCCGAATCGAACGGCGCAAGGTGAGTGTGCACGTGTGGATCGTTAAGGTTAATCTCGATCAAATCTGCGCCAGCCACAGTCAGAGCTTGGGCAACGAGGATAAATTCTTCAACGGTGAGTCCGGCTACGCTGGCAATCACCGGTTTGCCCGTCCGCCGCAACTCGGGCAGTAACTCGATATAGTATGCATGCCCAGGATTCTCCAGACCACAACGAGCACCGGGGTCGAGAAATGACTCCGGAGTGATCGATTTAGTGACCACCGCGCCACTCTCGGAGTAAGCCAGCGCCAGGAGTTCTTCCCGGCTGGTGGAGAGTGCGCCGGCCGCATTCATCAGACAGAAGGGAAAGGAAACTCCTGCGATCGTCGGAGCGGTATTAAGCATTGCCTTGTCCTCCATTAACGGTAGCGATACTGATCGTCTCCGTCAGCCGCAGGGGTTTTCCCTCTTCCTTATCGAACCGTCCCGCCGCAACCTTATCATCATGCGAGAATGATACCCACAAGTCCTTGGCACGGGCTTCGGCAAAGAAGCGTTTTTTGGCCGCAATGGTTGCGAGCGGATCGGTGTCGTAGGCCGCGTTCCAGGCCAGCCGCACGTGCGAGGTGGTCGGCACGATGTCAGCTAGGTGGATGAGACCGGTCCCACCGGACTCGACAATGACACACTGGTGCGGGCTGGTGTGCCCGCCCGAGACGGCCGTGCGGACCTGGGGAGTGATTATCGTGTCGCCGTCGATCAGCACGACGCTTTCCAAGGGTCGTAGACACTCGGGCGCATGCCGGTAGGCGGCAGCTAGGCGTTCATCCGGCGGAGCCAGCGCCAGTTCCCACTCGCGCTTCTGGATATAAATCCGCGCGTTGGGAAACAGCGGACGGATCTCGCCACTTGCCGACTTATCAATCACGCCACCTACATGATCGAAGTGTAGATGCGAGAGGATCACGTAGGTCACGTCCTCAGGCACGAATCCAAGCACGCGCAGGTTACCGATTAGCCCTTCTCCGCGCTCAGGCGTGAAAATGGCCTGTTCGCGTTCACTCAGGCGGTTGCCGATGCCAGTATCGACCAAGACGAGATCTCTGCCAGTGATGATGAGCGGACAGGTGAGGCTCAGTTTGATGCGATGACGAGCGTTGGCGGGTTTCTCCTTCTCCCACAGCTCGCGGGGGACGATGCCAAACTGTGCGCCGCCGTCGTCCCACCAGAAGCCGTCGTTAAGGAAGTGAATTTTTATCTCACCGACTTGCAGCATGATCGCGACTATAGCCGAATGACTCGTGCGCCGACAAGCCTGCCCTGAGCGCAGTCGAAGGGGGCTCCGCACGAACGGTGGTCTGTGATTATCCTCTTTTTCGTTGACAACACGGTCGGCTCCAGTTTACAGTCCGTTTAGAAGAGAGACCCACTTCTTCATATCATCAAGGAGGGCATGAATCATGAAAATTGGCGTATCGGTATTTCTGACCGAGAAAAGCGGAAACCCGGGAGATATCGCCTACGAGGCCGAGAACCTGGGATTCGACTCCTTTTGGGTGGCTGAACATATTGCCATCCCCACGCACTACACCACCTACTACCCGCGTTCGGCCGATGGCAAAGTGCCGGAGTTTTACGCTCACCTGGTTGATCCGTTCATTGCTCTCGCGGCAGCGGCGCAAACAACCAAAACTATCAAGCTCGGCACGGCGATCTGTTTGTTGCCGCAACATGATGTGATCTCGCTCGCCAAGACGACTGCCACGCTCGATCTGTACGCGAAAGGTCGGCTGATTCTTGGGGTCGGCGCAGGCTGGTTCGCCGAAGAGGCGCAACTTTTTGGCGTGCAATTCAACAAACGCTGGTCGCATCTGCGCGAGGCGGTCGAGGCCTTGCGCGAACTGTGGAGCAAAGAGGAAGCAAGCTACGAGGGTGAGTTCATCAAATTCCCGCCAATCAGAATCTTTCCTAAGCCTGCGCAGAAACTCCCTCCCATCTGGTTAGGAGCGCATGATCCCAAGTACGCCCCCAGGCGGGTAGCGCGCTTTGCTGACGGTTGGTTCCCAGCGAACCTGCCGCCTGAGAAATTCAAGGAGACGATCCCCGAGATCAAACGCTTAGCGAAAGAGGCCGGTCGTGATCCGGAAAAGTTGGAGTTCTCCGTCTTAATGATGGCGCAGGGCGACGGTCCGTCAGTTGACACGATGAAGCAATATCAAGAGGCAGGCGTGAGTCGCATGATTGTGTTGGCTTGGGCTGCAGCCTCAAGTAGTGGTGTCGAGGCGGTGAAAGGCCTCGCGCCGATCGTCGAGCGGGCGCAGAGGATGTAGGATATCGAGCTGAGACGACCACAAAGGGAGATATGGCAGCTCAGTTCGGATATCGGTGTGAGTACTGTAAAGGAACGGTTCGAGAAAAACACATAGAGCGCGAAGCCTTTAAGCACAAAGCAGGCTTCGTGATCCTTGAGGACGTCGCAATCGGGGTCTGCGACAAGTGTGGCAACCGCTACTATACAGCAGAGACGCTCAAGCGAGTCCAGGCAATTGCCGCGGGGAAGATTCGCCATGAGCGCACAGAACAGGTCCCTGTGGCCCAGGCCCGGTAAACAGGCTCGATCAACGAGGGAGCAGCCGTGTAGGAACTCCGCGATTCGATTCTCCAGGTCCTCAGCGACCTGTTCAACGGTGAACTCCCTACCACCAACTGCCAACCTCATGCAACAGCCTTTTCCATGGCGCTGGCGTACAGACTGGGTAGTTCTGCAGCTCAACATACTCCTGTTCTGGTGGGTGCGCCCCATAGCGAAGAGACCATCAAATTGGTCCAGCAGAATGGAACCCTGTACGAGCATAGAGAGTGGATGCTCGATTTCTGCGTTGTAGATAGGATTACCCCAACCATCGAACTTCCACTTCTCGAACCTCTCTTTTCGTAGTAAGGGAGGGTGGCCACTGCCCATCCTCCCTGCTGAAGGCTGAAAGCTGATTGCTGAACGCCTTGGCTAATTCACACTCAGCCGGTAAACCCGCGCAACATTCCCCCCGACAATCTTCTGAATGTCCGCTTCCGGCATGCCCTTGAAGGCGCTGGCGATGAACTCCCGTGACTTAGGCCAGGTGGAGTCGGTGTGGGGATAGTCCGACGACCATATCAAGCGCTCGGCGCCGAAGAGTTGACGCGTGAAATCTGCCGTCGCCTGCTCGAACTGGAACGTGGCGACTCGGGCAAGACTTGCCCCTGACTAGCGATTCGAAAAAAAGGGGAATAAAAAACAGCAATGCTCATCGTGCAGTCTCGTAACGGTGTGCCTGTACGCCTAACGGAAGAGAGATGGCGGCACATCGTTCGCCGACATAGCGAAATGAACGATCAGCGCGAACGGATCTTAGAAACAGTGGCAGAGCCGGATATGATTCAACAAGGCGACTTTGGCGAATTGCTCGCCGTTCGTTTTTATCCACAGACGCCTTTGACCAGTAAATTTTTGGTGGTGGCGTATCAGGAAGCCAGCCCCCAGGATGGATTTATCCTCACCGCTTATCTGACGAGCCGACCATCGACCAGGAGGGTAACAGTATGGAGGCAGTAAGAATTTTAGAGAAACCGGCGACCATTTCCTGGGACTACGACGAGGAGGCTGATGTTCTCTACCTCTCTATTGGAGAGCCACAGCCGGCTCTCGGTATAGACATCGGTGAAGGAATCATTCTCCGGTACGATGAGGCTCACAAGGAAGTGGTGGGGCTCACCCTGATCGGCCTGCGGGCGCGGTTGCTAAAAGGACTACAATCTCAAAAGGCTGCCTCAGCACAAGGAGCACCCTGACATGGAGCTGAAACCATTGGGCAATACCGGCGTCATGGTACCGGAGATCGGGCTGGGCGTGTGGAAATATCGCGGCGGGGTGGCGCCGCTGCGCCGAGGGATCGAACTGGGAGCCTTCCTTATCGATACGGCGGAAATGTACCGTACCGAAGACGCGGTCGGACAGGCAGTAAAAGGTATCCGCGACCGAGTGTTCATTGCCACCAAGGTGTCAGGCAGCCACCTGCGCCACGACGAGGTGCTGCGTGCGGCGGAAGCGAGTCTGCGCCAGTTGCAGACCGACTCTATCGATCTGTATCAGGTTCACTGGCCCAACTCGCGCGTCCCGCTCAAGGAGACCCTGCACGCCATGGAAGCGCTGGTGGATCGTGGTCTGGTCAAATACATCGGCGTCAGCAACTTCTCTGTTAGTGAATTGCGCGAGGCCCAGGCGGCCATAAGTAAGTATCCCATAGTTTCCAACCAGGTCTTGTATAATCTGAATAGCCGGGAGATCGAGCGGGACTTGCTCCCCTACTGTCAACAACACAACGTAACCATTATCGCCTACACGCCGCTGGACGATGGTCGGCTCGCGACCACCTCACGCTTCCGACGCAGCCGGGGGAGGCGGGTGCTGGAGCAGGTCGCGACCGAGGTACACAAGACCCTGGCCCAAGTCGCGCTCAACTGGTGTACCTCGCGACCCCAGGTCATTGCCATTCCTAAATCTGATAGCGTGGCCCGCACCGAAGAGAACTGCCGAGCTTCCGGTTGGCGCTTGTCGCAGGCGCAGGTCCGGCTTTTGGACGAGGCTTTTGCCTAATACACCGTGAACAAGGAGGAACGTTTCATGCCACGCGTACACGATCGAGGCGGTTGGCCCGCAGCCGGGCCGCTCAACCAGGCTGCACATGACCTCTCGATGTGGGAGAAACGAACTGACGCGATCCTGATGCTCCTGTCCAATGCTGAGAGGCGCCTCATCCGAGTCGATGAACTCCGCCGCGCCATCGAGGGCTTTACGCCGGACGCCTATGAGAAGCTGAGTTATTACGAGCGCTGGATCACGGCGATTGAGACCCTCCTGCTCGAGAAGGGTATCCTGACCCGCGAGGAGATCGACCGGAAGGCGGCGGAGATCACCACACGTTAGAGCTGACGCGGATTGTGGATCGGAAGAGCGCAAAACGTAAGATAAAGACTGCCGAGTTCCTTGTTACGTTTTCCGTCTAAAATGAGAGGTCAGCATGGCGGCTAAATTCAAGCCAGGAGATCAGGTCCAGGTTCGGGTCGGTTCCCCGCCGGGGCACTTCCGTACTCCCCAATACATTCAGGGCAAGACTGGGTCGGTCGCGGCCGTGCACGGGGCGTTCCGTAACCCGGAGTCGCTCGCTTACGGTGGCGATGGTCTGCCCAAGCAGTTTCTCTATCTCGTTCGTTTCGACCAGACGCAGGTCTGGGAGCAGTACACTGCGTCACTACAAGACACACTCTTCATCGACATTTATGAGCATTGGCTGGAGTCAGCCTGAGGTCGATTACAGATTGAAGATTGCAAGTTATGGCACTCACCGTGGAAGCAAACTTGGGAGGTTCCCATGCCAGAGCACGAACATGACCACGCGCACGACGACGCGCACGCACCGATTACCGACGGAGATAAACTCACCTATTACGAGAAACGCGTGTACGCTATTCAGTCCCTTCTCATCGAAAAAGGGATTGTGACAGCCGACGAGGTGCGGCGAGCGGTCGAGGACATGGATTCTCGCACCCCTGCCCTGGGCGCCAAGGTAGTGGCGCGAGCCTGGATGGATCCGGCGTTTAAGGCTCGCTTGCTCGCCGATGCCAAAGCTGCGGTCGCCGAACTCGGCATCGACACCGGCGTACTCAGTACCCTGGTGGCAATCGAAAATACCAACCGGGTGCACAACGTGGTGGTGTGCACGTTGTGTTCTTGCTATCCACGTTCCATCCTCGGTGTACCTCCGGATTGGTACAAGAGTCTGTACTATCGCTCACGGGTGGTCATCGATCCACGCGGCGTGCTGAAAGAGTTTGGCCTGGAACTGGAGCAGGGCATCGAGGTGCGAGTCTATGACAGTACCGCGGATATGCGCTACCTGATCATCCCCGCGCGCCCGTCTGGAACTGAACGTATGAGCGAAGAGGAATTGGCCAGTCTGGTGACGCGCGACAGCATGATCGGCGTGGCCAGGGCACACACGCCAGAGAAGCAGTAACGAGGACTGAGGACTGAGGACTGAGGAAAAAAGGGGGCGCAGTGTCTTGTTTTCTCCCTCTCCCTCTGGGAAAGGGAACCAACTCAAACTGCCTCGTTCTTGTTTTCGCTGAAAGCTGACGGCTGATAGCTGAAAACTTTTGAACCCTTGACTCCCTCACGCCGGGATGTGTAGAGATCATGAGACATGCGGGAGGACTCTCATGCGTTTTAACGCCGAAGCGGCGTTCGCCAAGATCGCCAGCCATCTGCAGTTGGGTCGCCCAGCTCTGCAGGCGGTCGCGGGAAGATAGGAGGAGTGCCATGCCCAAGCTAGAAATCATCGACCCCGGCTGGTCGTACGGTTCGCACTATACCTTTTCACCGGCAGTGCGGAAGGGCAACCTACTGTTCATCTCCGGCCTCACCGCAACCGACGATAAAGGAAACATCGTCGGCAAGGGTGATATCGTGGCCCAGACCCGGCAGATCTTCGAGAAGATCAAAGCGCTCCTTGCAGCGGCAGGCGGAAGCTTCGATGACGTCGTCAAGACCGTGGACTACATCATCACGACCGAGGGTTACCGCGGCACGGCGGAGGTGCGACGAGAATACTTCCACAATGGGTTTCCCGCCGCCACCGGCATCGTAGTCAAAGAACTGCTGCGACCGGACGCGCTGATCGAGATCGACGCCATCGCCGTACTGGACGAGAAGAAGTAAGCCCTCACCCTAGCCTCCTCCTGCCTCGCGGGAGAGGCAACAAGGCAGGAGTGAGAGGACAGGATGAGCCATGTCAGCAACGACAAAATATTTTGAAGACTTTCAGCTCGGCGAGAAATTCCATATCCCCGCCAAGACCATGACGGACGCTCACTTTCTGTTCTTCGCTGGGATGACCGGCGACAACCATCCCATCCATTACGACGATGAATACGCCAAGACCACTCGCTTTGGCAAACGTGTCGCGCACGGGTTGCTGGTTACCGCCATGACTGCCGTGGGGGCTTCGACCTTATCGTCTCTGCTGGAAGGCTCGATTGTTGCCTTTGTCGAACAGTCGTCGCGCTTCCTCAAGCCGGTGCTGATCGGTGACACGATTACCCCGGAACTGGAAGTGGCCGAGCTGATACCTAAGACTGATACCGGCCTGCTGAGGATCACAACTCGCGTAAAGAACCAAAGAGGCGAGGTTGTATTGGAAGGCATGCACGCATATCTGATTAAGAAACGGCCGCAGGCATAAAGGAGGGAATCCCAATGACCTATGATTTACTGTTAAGTGGTGGAACCGTCATCGACGGCACCGGGCAGCCGGGATTTACAGCTGATGTTGCCATAACCGCAGACCGCATCGTTGCGGTCGAGCCGAAACTTTCACACCATGACGCCGCTACGGTAATCGACGCTCGCGGCCTCGTAGTCTGTCCGGGATTCATTGACCACCATACTCATTACGACGCGCAAGTGCTGTGGGACCCGCTGGTGACCTGTTCCTCTTGGCATGGCGTCACCTCGATCATCATGGGCAACTGCGGGGTCGGGTTAGCCCCGTGCAAACCCGCAGACCGCGAAACCCTGGTTGGTGATCTCGTCAACGTCGAAGGCATGTCACTCGATGTGTTGCAACGCGGCGTGCGTTGGTCCTGGGAAAGCGTTGACGAGTACCTGGACGCGATCGCCGCCAGCGGTCTAGGGGTGAACGTCGGCTTGATGGTACCGCTTTCGCCGCTGCGCCAGTACGTGCTGGGAGCAGAGAGTAAGGAACGGGCAGCCACCGAGCGTGAAAGACAACAGCTTCGCGCTCTCTTTCACGCGGCGATGGAGGCTGGCGCGTTCGGTTTCTCCACCACGGTCTTGCCCCAGCATCTTGGTTTTCAGGGTCGGCCGCTGCCATGCCGCCTTGCCAGCCGCGACGAACTGGGAACCCTCGCGGGCGTGCTCAAGGAACTCGGGCGCGGCTGCATCGAGATCGCGCTGACGCGCAGTCCGGGCATGCTTGCAGATGAAGAGTACGATTTGCTGACCTTTCTGCTGATGCAGAGCGAGCGGCCGGTGACTTGGCTCGGGTTATTGCAAAAACCCGAAGCGCCACCCGATGCCTGGAAAGGCGCTCTCAATCGCGTCGTCCCGCTTTTCGACCGTGGCTATCTCCCACTCGGCCAGGTCCCCTGTCACTATAAGAGCGCACGCTTCGGCCTCCAGCGCCCGTTCATTTTTGGTAATTTCGATTGCTGGAAAGTGGTGTTCGACCGCCCGCTAGACGAACAACGGCGCCTCTACGCCAGCCCAGAGTTTCGCGCTGCCTTCCGCGAGGAGATGCGCCAGCCGCGCCTGTTCACCGGCCAGTGGGACCACCTGAGTGTCTTTACCGTGGACAAGCCGGAACTGCGGGGACTGGTAGATAAAAATCTGACGACCTTGAGCCAGGAACGCAAGAAAGATCCGCTCGATCTGTTCTTCGACCTGGCGCTGGAGGACGATCTCAACATGCAGTTCCTCTACGAGTTCGGCCAGGTGAATAAGGACATGCTGACCCACCCACATACGCTGATTGGTATCTCTGACGGCGGGGCGCACGCGGACATGCGCTGCGAGGCCGGCTACTCCACCTACCTGTTAGGCACCGTAGTGCGAGACAAGCAGATGCTGCCGCTCGAAGAGGCGATCCGGCGGCTGACGTCGGTCCCGGCTCAGGTCTTCGGCGTCCCACTACGCGGCACGGTCGCGCCGGGGATGATTGCTGATTTAGTCGTGTTCGACCCGGCCACGGTGAATTGCGGCAAGCAGGAGCCGGTGCGCGACTTTCCCGGCGGCGGTCTGCGCTACATCGAGAAGTCGAGCGGCATCGCTCACACCATCATCAACGGCAAAGTCCTATTCTCCCACGGTGAGGCGCAAGGCATCCTCCCTGGGCGGGTACTGCGGTCAAATGTGGCAAAATAGCATTCAGCAGTCAGCTTTCAGCTAGACAGGGTAAACACGGGGCTTAAGCCCCGTGTCCAGATTCTGCTGATGGCTGATTGCTAATCGCTGATAGCTCAGGAGAGGAGAGCCATCATGGACGAACAATCTTTGCGGACGGCGTTTGACAAACTCACGGGATGTTTTGAGCGAGGCGATGTTGCCGGCTTCATGGCTGGACTCGATCCCGGCTTGACCATGTTTGACGAAGATATTCCCTTCCGGCTCGATAAGGCCGGGTTTCAACAACATGTGGGTTTGCTGGCGGGAAACATGGAAAGTATGGCTTTTATCCCGCGCGACACAAGGTTCGCCGTGCACGGGCAAACTGGGGTGGTGGATGGCTACTTTGACTTCCGCGGCAAACCCAAAGACGGCGGCTACCGCATCCGTTATGGCCGCTTCACTATGGCCTTGGCGTGGAAGAACGCCGCGTGGACCGTCGTGGCCTGGCACCTCTCCACTCTCGCCGGCGCGGTGAACGGCGGCTCCCCGTCGTGAGAGGGCACAACGTATCGCAACTCTGCACTATACAGGTAACATTCGCATGCCGCCGTTCGCCCTGAGCGTGTCGAAGGGCGAACGGGCACGGTTGCAAAAGTCCTACTTATCGAATGAAACACGAGTTAGTATCAGTGCCGCACCACGCGATTCCGCAGCACGCCGATCTTCTCGATCTCTAACTCGACGACATCGCCGGGTTTCAGCCAGCGATTGAGTTCGAGTCCGCACCCCAAACCCACCGTGCCCGAGCCCAACACGTCGGTGGGATAGATGGTCTCCTGCATGGAGACATGTTCGATAATCCGCGCCCAGTTGTGGTACATGTCGCGGCTATTGCCCTGCGACCACAGTTCTCCATTGATGCGCGCCGTCATGCGCAGATTCTGATAATCCCCCACCTCATCTTTAGTGACAATCCAAGGACCTAAGGCGGTGCCGAAGTCTTTGCCCTTGGCCGGACCTAGCCGGCAGCGCATTTCGCGCATCTGGATGTCACGGGCGCTGAAGTCATTGAGACAGGCAAAGCCGAAGATGTACGCATCCGCCGCCTCACGCCGAATATCCCGCCCTTCCCTGCCAATGATGCAGGCCATTTCCAGTTCGTAGTCGAGTTGTTCGGTGTACGATGGCCAGATGAGGTTCTGCTCGGGCCCGACAATAGAGGCGGCATTGCCCTTGTAATAGATGGGCATCTCGTACCATTCGCGCGGCGGCTCCGTACCAGAGGCATCGTAGCTGCGCCGCATGTGCTTCTCGAATACCAGACAATCGCGCAAGGAGTGCGGATGAGGTAAAGGCGGAAGTAATGTCACTTCCTGCATGGCAAACACCAGGGTCTCTCCCTGCGGTCCCTCCGGCACCTGTCCTTTACTCCGCGCTTCCAGCACGAACGCCTCGGCTTCATGCGCCGCCTGGAGCGCGCTGGCTCCTCCTTCAATCAGGCGGCGCAGGTCGGGAGGAACAAACGCCTCCATCAGCCGATACGGTTGTGCCTCGCCTCGTCGTGTCTGCAAGGCGACGTAGGCTGAACTAAGATCGATGAGCTGGGAGGTTCCCTGCACGCTGCCGATACGGGTAAAGCGCCCCACCGGGGTTTGTACTTGGAAGGATGCCAGTTTCATGGAATCTCCTGCTATTCTGCAAGGCCCTCAAACCGACGCGCTGGGGCGCGCTTTCATCCGTTCGTACCAGCGGCTCACGTTCGTCCAGGCGGGATCAAGGGTGAATTGCCCGCCGTGGTGTGCGGTGTCCAGACCGATCAGGAGCATGATGTCGGCAATGGAGAAATGGCCGGCTACCCATTCGCGGCCCTGCAGCCCGTCATTGACTAGCGCCAGCCTGGCCACCAGCGTCTTCCGGGCATGCTCCGACACTTCACCTTTAGAGAGGACCATGCGCGACGCCGGCAAATACACGCCGATCTCGATGCGCCGCTCCCACATCCGCACCAGCGCCCGGGTTACCGGGTCTGCTCCAATCAAAGGAGGGTTGGGGTAGATCTCTTCCAGATATTCCATGATGGCGAGGGATTCGGCGATGACGGTGCCATCGTCCAGCTCCAGGATCGGCACCCCGGCAAAGGGGTTCTTTTGCAGGAACTCGGGTGTCCGTTGCTCACCAGC
>JBGPOI010000123.1:0-11399 GCA_041487975.1 Binatia bacterium
AGAAGTGAAGCCGACCAGGGTGTTGCCTGCACGAATGTTGAAGTCGATATCAGGCAACGGCTCGATGTCTTCGACTCGTTCCACTTGCGCGACGAGCTTGAGGAACAAGCGGAGTTTGCAGATTTCGACCGCTTCTTCCATGATGTCCACGCCGTAGAGGTTGTTAATGATGATCGACTTGAGAATGAAGTAGCGGCGGTTGGGGTGCTGTTTCACCCGGTCGAGAATCTTGCGGAAGTCGGAGAACTTCTCTGGCCGATGTTTCTCACCGGAGCGGTCGAGGTCATCTACGAAGGACTGCATGCGGTCAAGACAGGCTTCGTACAGGGGTTCGAGAATGTTGAGTGCGGCGAACAGGAATGCACCTGAACCGCACGTCGGATCAAGGACTGTGATGTTCTCGATGGCGTGCCAGAAAGCACGCAGCAGCTCTGGCCCTTCGCAATTCTCGATCACATCTTGAGCGAACTGACGAATGTCGAGGTTGTAGGTGATGAGGTCGTTGATGGAGTGTACTTCGCCCGCTACCAGCCTGGCGCGCAGGTCCAGGCAGCGGGTGCGGCGTGCGACATGCTCCCGCCAAGTCTCTGTCGGCAGCGCGAATCCGGTGTCAGCCGGCCGGTTCCAGCCAGTGCGTTTGGCAATGTCGTGTATGCCCGCAGCGATCTCTTGCGGG
Source organism: Binatia bacterium (assembly GCA_041487975.1). Lineage (GTDB taxonomy): Bacteria > Desulfobacterota > Binatia > Bin18 > Bin18 > JACQEL01. The sequence goes on from JBGPOI010000123.1 coordinate 677, forward strand.
AGCGGGATGTCCACACCCAGGCGGACTGCCTCGTAGAGGTAACGGTTAGGATTTTCCCGCAGCAGCCCCCATACGGCTCCATCTGGCCTGAACGCAATGGCGCACTTCTTCTCGGCAGCATCGAAGAGAAAAGGGATGACCGTGTTTTCGCTGATGTAGCCGGTGATGTCCTCCTTGGTGTAGTACGCCCCCATCTGTTTCTGGTTGATGTACTTCTCGAAGATATAGCCCAGCACATCAGGGTTGATCTCGTTGTCGGCGCGCAGCGGCCGCTCGTCGAGATGCCACTGATAGGCGTCGAAAAAGTCAAAGATCCGCTCGAATGCTTGGTCAGGAATCTCGATATCGGAGTTGTCCCGCTCCAGTTCATGGACCTCAAAGAGGCCGCCGTTGAGATACGGCACCTTGCCGATGAGCGTGTCGAGTTCGTGCGGGCGAGCTTGCGAGCCTAGCCCCTCATGGAAGAGGCGCAACAGAAAATGGCGGTAGAAGGTAAGAAAGGGCGAAGCATGCTTCGCCCCTACATTCTTGCGCTCCTGCATCAGACGTAGCTTGGTGCGCAAGTAGTTGTGGTCTCCATCAAGGAAGCCCTTTTTCTGAATGAAGTAGACGAACATCAAGCGGTTGAGCATGAGCGAGGCATACCACTCACGATCAGCCTCAGCCTGGAGGCCCTTGATGAACTTGAGAAAGGCGGTGTGCTCTGTCTTGAAGCGGTCGTAGAATCGCTTGGTGACGCGGTCCACATCGAAAGCTTGCTTCGCACGCCCGGTGACATGAACGATGGTGAGATCGTCCTCCTCCGCCAGATCGAAGGCGATCGCCTGCAACTTCTGGATCAGCGCCTCCCCTGATTGGTTCTGGTGGAAGGTGTGTTCGCGACAAGCGGCGGGCTTGCCCAGTTCGCGCTTGACCCACTGCCAGACTTGAGTGGTTTTGGCCGCGTCGAGGTAAATAATGAGGTGCTCGTGGGCAGACTTGGCTGTTTGCTTTTCGATCTTACGGCGGGTGGCATAGTCGGGGATCTCACCGTGAGAGTCCGGATCACACTGATATGCCACCATGCCGCGCTTTTCGGTCAGCGCATGAAGCGCGTATACCGTCCCGTCCACCGCGACCTCAAGCGGGAGCGCTTTGTGGCGATCCCAGCCAAGTTCTTCGATAAACAGGTCCGTGAAGCTGAAGGCTTTAAGGTGTTGGCGAATACGTATGAAGTCGATGGGCACGACCTATTTCCCTTCCTTCGCCGGAAACAGCCCCAACGAACAAATAATACGCGGTTCTTGCACCTGCTCCTCTTCATGGACCGAACAGAGGCGGTCTTCACCGCGTAAGGCGATAACTAGTTGGGCGAGTATTTGGTCTGAGATGCCACTGCGCAGTTGGCGGTTTAGCGTGTCAATCGCCGACCGTTGCAGTGGGTAACGATAGATCTCGTCGATGGCTCTGAGCAAGTCTTGCGATTCGAAGAGCGTTCCCTTGACTGACTCGGCGTAACGTTTGAGTCGCTCGTAGGTGCGGAAACGTGCGCCAGACGGGCGGCCCAACTGTCCGCCTACTATCTTTTCCTCCGCGACCATGTGTTCGACTCCACGCTGGACAAGTTCGTGGTGACGCTCGTGGCGCAGGATGGCGGGGGTATTCGGTGCGCAGGCGGCGGCCTGGAGGATCTTTAGTTGCGACTGGGTGACGCTCTTCCCCTCCTGATCGATCCACGCCAGCGAGTCGTTCCCTTCGGCCGTGCGCATGTATACGAGCACGCCTGCAGGCTCGGTGGGCGTCGGTGCATACGCCTTGGTTGAGTACACTACGTCCGGCAGGTCAGGAATGATCTTCTGCAAGCTCGGGTCGCGGTCGATGGCGTTCTTCCAGATCTGATAGGCGTACGAAGCAAGGTCCACTTCGCTATCGGCGTCGCCGTCCAGGATGCCGGATTTCTCGTTATAAAGATCGAGGATCGGCCGGTCGTCAGCATCGTCCTCGAAGAAGGCTTCATCGGTGCCAACTACCTCAGCATTCTCCCGCAGGCGTTGGCGGACGCGGTTGCGCAGGTTGATGAGGCGTTCCACTCCGTCGGCGGGCAGAAAAGAGTAACACAAGATCTCTGCCGCCTTCTGGCCGATGCGGTCCACCCGGCCCACACGCTGAACGAGGCGGATGATCGCCCACGGCAGGTCGTAGTTAACGACGACGGAGCAGTCCTGCAGGTTCTGGCCTTCGCTCAGTACGTCAGTCGCAATGAGGACCCGCAGTTCATCCTGGGGAGCGACACGGTCTCGCTTGTCGTTACTCTCAGGGCTAAAACGCCAGGCCAGGGCGGTGGGATCGGGCGAGCCACCTGTTACACCAGCGAGCTTGGCAATGTTTTTGAGTTGCCCTTCCAGGTAACGCACGGTGTCGGCAAACTGGGTAAAGACGATGACCTTCTCGTGCGGATGTTTCTTCGTCAGCAAATCGAGCAACGCGTCGAGTTTGGCATCCTGGCTTGGGTCCCAGTCTCCACATTTCTGCAAGACCTTGAGCAGAGCGTTGGCATCGCCATGCAGGTCTTTCGCCAGCGGTTTGACAAAGAAAGTAGGGCGGAGCCATTTGAAGCGGCGTTTGTACTGGGTGGCATATTCGGCGTAGACTTCGGCAGCACGGCGCTTGAAGTCATCCTCGGTACGTAGGGGCACGGCGTGCCGTGCCCCTACAGAGGCATTACCCTCGTTATCATCGTCCTCAGCGTCGTCAAACAAGTCCGCTGTGACGCTGGCAGCATCGGCGTCCTCGTCATAGACGCTGGAGTCGAGCAATTCCGCGCCTTGCGTACCGATGGGCAGCGGGTGTCCATTCTCAATCGCGTGCAGGAAGACATAATTGCGCAGAATGTGACGCTCGATGGATTGGATGAAGGCTTGTCCACTGCTTTCCAGCCGCTTGAACAGGTTCGTGCGGCAGAAGCCCATCAGCCGCTTGCCCGCGCGGGAGAGGTCCTGTAGCTGCTTGGCTTCGGCTGGTGTCGGCGACTCGTGTGGCGAGGCGGCGACGTAGTTACCCAGACCGTAGCGCGGCAGGTTCAGCCCGTTGATCGTGTCCACGACCTCGGCCGCGTAGAGCCGGGCGTACCGGTCGTCAGGGTCTGCATCGTCAATAGTGAACTTCACCGTCTTCGGCCGACGGGTGGGGAAATAGGAGCGGGTGCCGTCGGCAAAGGTGAGAAACTTGCGCCCGGTGGCGGGATCAAGTTCAGCGTAGTTGTCCTGAATGAAACTGCGTGTGCGCCGTACTAGATAGAGACGCATGAGGTCGCGCCAATCATCAGTGTACTCGCTTTTCTCGAACGCAGCCAGCGAACGCACGGGACACTGGTGGCGCCGAATAAATTCCGTCTCGCCCAGTTCCCTAAGCTTCTTCTCCGGACGGATGCCGAGATCTTTGTCTTCCGGCACGAAAAGCCGTAACTGTGCGGAGAGATCGAGGTATGTTTTGTTATAAGGCGTCGCGGATAGGAGGATGCACTTGCTCTCGTTCTTCTCTACATAATCTTGAATCGCGCGATAGCGTTTGCCTTCGCGGTTGCGCAGGTTGTGACTCTCATCGATGAGCACAACACGATACCGGCGGAGGTCAGGCAGTTCGTTGATAACGCTGGTGATGGAAAGCACCTTGGCGATCAGCCGATAGCGATCAACATAGTCCTCCCACATCGTCACGAGGTTCTTCGGGCAGATGATCAAGGTCTCTGTCACATGATCGTCCTGAAAGATGCGAGCCAGGGCGGTCGCCATGAGCGTTTTGCCCAAGCCGACCACATCGCCTATGAGCACCCCTTCACGTTTGTTCAGGTGATGTGCGGCGATCTTAACCGCAGCCGTCTGGAACTCGAAGAGCCGATTGCCGAAGTCGCGGGGGATGCGAAACTCGGAGAGGCCAGCCCGTGCTTCTTGAGAAAGATGGTAGGCAATTTTCAAGTAGATGTGATAGGGGAGCAGGGCCTCTTCCCGTGCCCAACTGTTGTCGATGACTTCGGCCAGCTCTTGCGAGATGTCCAGACACCAACGGTCGTTCCAGCGGTCGTTGAACCACTGCTGAAGTTTGTGGCACGCGTCGTGGTCGAGTACGTCCACGTTGAGTTCGCCTTGTTTGGAAAGACCTGCCAACGTGAGATTGCTGCTACCAACGAAACCGACAGTGGGATTGTTGGGATCGGTACGATGCAACAGATACAGCTTGGCATGTAGCGGGTGGCGCAAGAAGAGTTTCACCACGACTTTCTTGGTCTTGAGTTGCGCACTCAGACGGCGAAGGCCTGCTTCGTCCTCATTGGTAGGCGCGCCCAGGGTCAGTTGTTCTCTGAACTCCTCGGCCATGCGCTTCTTGAGACGGAGGGCTGTTTGCTGGTCTATACCTTCATTCCCGCGTGTGAGACTCAGCACGGCGCGCAGTTCGTCGTGCGGTGGGGATTGCATTCCTACCAGCAAGCGGCAACACGAATCTTCACCTCCACCCCAGCCTTCGATAAAGGAGTCGATGAGCTTCCAGCCGCGCAGATTGAAATACCCGACACAAAAGTCCGCCCGCTCGGAGAGCTGCAACGTGTCTTGCAGCGCCGGTAAAAGCGACATGGCGATGTTGTCGAAAATTCTCGGCATCAGGCGGCCTCCTACGTATACCCTCCCTACACGGCCTGAAAAGGAAATACGACCTGCGAGCAGATGTCAAGGAAAAAACAGAGAAAGAAAAAGGGAGAAGCGGGTTCTAAACCTGCCTCTCACAGCAGGTTCAGATACCACGCGATAAGCTGCTCACCAAAAAACAGATAGCACAGCGCGCCGAAGGAAAGGAACGGACCGAAGGGAAGAGCGAGCTTGCTATCGGCTTTGCTGCGGACCATCGCTGTCACACCAACGATCGAACCAATGAAGGACGCGGCAAACAGGGTAAAGGGAACCGCCCGCCAGCCGAGAAACGCACCGATCATGGCTAGCAGTTTCACATCTCCACCGCCCATGCCTTCTCTCCCGGTTATTACCCGATAGCCCAGAGCGACTGCGAGTAGCACTCCGGCGCCTACCACCAAGCCGATCAACGAACTCCATAAAGAAAGCGCCGGTGAGACCAAGGAAAATGCCACGCCGGCAACCGCGCCTGGCAAGCTCACCACGTCGGGAATGATTTGATGATCGAGGTCGATGAACGTGATGACGATCAAGGCCGCGCTAAAGGCGAAGTAGCCCACGGTCGTGATGGTCAGACCAAAGCGGCGCACCAACACGACCGCCAGGAGCGCGGTGACCAACTCCACCAAAAAGTAGCGGAACGAGAACGGCGTCTTGCAGAAACGGCAGCGCCCGCGCCGCAGCAGGTAACTCACCAGCGGCAAGTTATCGTACCAGGCGAGCGACGTGGAGCAGACGCGACAATGCGACGCCGGAAAGACGATGGATTCGTGAATCGGCAACCGGTAGATGCAAACGTTGAGAAAACTGCCGATCGCCGCGCCAAACAGGAAGGCGAACGAGACAACGAAAGGAACAGGAAGGCTCTCAATCATTGCGGATTGTGGATTGCAGATTGCGGATTGCAGATTGTAAATTTTTCATTCGACACTACGCGTTGTGCAGTTCACTTCTTCATTATCGACTAATCTCCTTATTGCTGAAGGCTGATCGCTGACTGCTGTTTTATTCTATCCGCACGCGACCGGCAAGGTTGACCACCACGCGCTTACGCTCCACCCCCGTGGCTGTACCGAGCGTGATGGTAATACCGGCATCCACATAGCCGCGCGGAACAAAGATCACATCCCCGCCAGAGTTGACGGCGGTGATGCTGACACCCGGTGGGAGGACGATCAAGGCGTCGTTATTAACTCCGGGATCGTGGGTATCCAGGCCGTGGCGCTGCCAGGAGCCGCCCTCGCTTTTGTCCACCACATAGTCGCGCGTATCCGGACGGAAGGTAACCCGGAAAGAACGGTTCTGCGCGATCGCTTTCATTTTCGCCGCCTGTAGGTCGGTCGCGACTTGCCTGGCTCCCCGATCAAGACGAGTACGGGAGAGCAGCGGTGCAACCTGCAGGGAGGCGAGGCCTGCCAGGATACCCAAGAGCACAATGACCAGCAGCAGTTCGAGCAGCGTAAAACCCGGGGTTGGGGATTGGAGGCTGGGGGTTGGTAACCGCAGGTTCTTCTTCACCATTGCCAATCCCCGTTCGGAGCCTCTAGTACATATTCAAAGGACATGCTGTGCATTTAGTCACTGGCAAGAGTCAGCGTATCTGCCTTCCTCGTAGGGGCGCACAGCTGTGCGCCCCTCCACCAGCATCGCAACAATGTTCATTGGAATTGCACTAGTCTCCAGCCTCAAGCCTCCAGCTCCACGTGCAGGGCATTAAGGTTGCGCGCCATCATGTTCCAGAAAGCTGTGGCAGCGGTGAGTTCGAGAATATCCTTCTGGCCGATGAGGTTCTGGACCTGCTGAAAGAGCTGGTCATCTACCCGCGCCTTCATGGTGAGGTCATCGGCATAACGCAGGATGAGTTTATCTTCGTCGGTGAAAAGCGGGCTGGTTTGATAAGAACCGATGCCGTCGATTTGCGCGCGGGTCAGCCCTACCCGTTCGGCGATCTCGATATGCCGCCCGAAGCCGTATTCACAGTTGAGCCGTTTCATCAAGATGAGCACGGCAAGTTCACGCAGCCGCGGGTTTAAGGACGATTCGGTCATGAAATAATTCGCCAAGGGAAAGACGCGTGTCGCCAGGCCGGGGCTATTAGACAACGCCTTGACCACATTGGGGACACCGCGAACGTTGAACTGTTTCTCGAAGGTGTCGTAGAGTTCTTTCACTTTTCCGCTGGCGGTTTCCTTCTGGACGTACGGAATTCTTGGCATGGCTTCCCTCCTGTGAGCATTGAGTTTGTCTTTTCTTTCTATCGCCCTTGCCCCCTCTTTGGCAAGAGAAAAGCTTCCTCACGCGCCAAATTTCTCAGTCCACGATACGGTGCGCATGAACAGGGTGAGCGCTCGACTTACGGTTTCACAGCTATAGTTCACCGCAAACGGTGAACAGCCGCCGCTCCGCCGGACCAGGTCCAGGTCAAGCTTGCGGTCGGGCGCGGCGTCGTCTCGGACCACGACGGCCCCCAGGATGTGCCCGCACGCGTTCGCATCCTCGACCCGCAGGTCTCCGTGCCCAACCACTAACACGATGCCCTGCCAGTTGAGCGTGGCGTTTCTGAGGCGCACGACCCGCGGGACGATCAACACGCCGGCCCCGTTCACCTCTGCTCCGCCATTCACATCTAGTTCGTCAGGGCCATCATCAACCTGCGTCACTTTTGGTTCGTCCCAAGTACCATACGTGTAGGAACCATTAGCGAAACTGGTAGAGATGTGCAGGACTTTGTCCTCCGATAATTCTCCGACGTGCTGCACGATATCGTCTACGGCCGTCTGTAGCCGTACGCGCTCGGTGGCGTTCAGCAAGAGGACCAGTGGCGTGATGCCAGGAATGGGAGTGAACGGTCCGCGATCCTCCGGTGCGGTTGGCAGATGCACGGATATAGGGAAACCGGTTGCGCGGAGCGCTGCCGCAGAAAGGTCAAGGTTGAGAAAACAGGCGGGATTGGTCGCGACACAGGACCCGGTAGTGAATCGTGGGGCCACAGCAGATCCCCGGATCCAAGATAACCCCGGCGTGCAGAGGCCGGCCAGGCTGCTCCCATCAGCCTGGCAAAAGCTATTGGCGCGAGTCACCACCTCCCGTTTGAGAGTATTTGCCGCAGCTGCCAGATCGTTGGATGCCGCCGCTTGGGTGGTTGCGAACGGCGACACACTGGGGCAGAGAGCGGACGGCGTACCGTCGGGCGCATGATTTCTGCCATCCACGCTGAAGTCGGGAATCCGTCGCCCGATCCCGCCGCTGTGGTCGTCGAAGTCCGGATGGAGTCCATCGCCATCGCTGGTAACCACTCCATCCGGAGTGAGATCCGGCAAGCGCACGATCTCTTCCACCACGCGCCGGGAGCCTTCCGGCCCCGTACCACTCGCGGTCAAGCGGTACTCGGCGTTTCCCACCGCGGCAATGTTGACCGTGTAGGTGCCGTCGGCCAACTCTTCAGGGCCCAGTGTAACCGGTAGTGGTGCTCCCGCGAGATGCGTCTCCAGCCAGTTTTTGCCGATCTCTGTGCCGGTCCGGGCGAACCACAGCGCCTGCGCACTGGTGAGAAGATTGCGTGAAATCATCAAATCAGTCCGACTCAACAGCAGCGCCCCCGCCCCGACGGCCAAGAGCAGCGTGACGAGTAACAGAGTAGTGATGAGTACGACACCGGCTTCGGATTCGTCTGCCTGTCGCATCGCCGTCACCTCGCGGGATTTGGCAGAAACACAGTCGAGCTGAGTTCCGATGTGAGGGGAGTATCGACCCGTGGGTCAGGATGAGGCGCGCTGACCTGTACGGCGACCATCACCGTGTGTACGGCAGCCCGTTCCTGGCTGTCCAGAGGCGGCTCTAGTTCGTTTCCCTCGCGATCGAAGTAACGCAGGAGAAACCCGTCCGCGGGTACGTTGTTAATGAGAGGTTGCGGCGTTCCGCCGCCCGTTGCGCGTTTCAGGGCTTGCTCGCCACCATCGTATACGTAGGTGACTCGTTCGCCGGGGTCGTCCGGACAGCCGTCAGGGGAAGAGCTAGTACTGTTACCACGAAAGTCATATTGCATGGTCACTCTTTGTTCTTCCGCGACCGTAAGGCGTTCAAATCCCTCGCAAGCTCCACCACGAACCGGACGCGCGCCGGCCAGGTGAAGTTCTCGTGTGAGGAAATCAATCGCCAGGCGGCTGCTTTCTTGCAACGAGAGCCGTACCTCTTGAGCTTTGAGCACGCGTAAATGCATGCCATAGAACCCATACAGGGCGGCGTACAGCACACCGGCGATGCCCATAGCGACCACTGCCTCCACCACGGTCAGGCCGCAAGAAGCAGGACACTTCCGCGGACTGTTCTCCGGTTCTGAATCCCTTCCTCCTGCTAAACGCTGCTTATTCATTGACCACCGTCGCGAGCGTGAGCGAGTGGGGTTGGTAATCGGTCCAGGAGACCGCGACGTCGATGCGCGTCACACCAGTCTCAGGGGAATCGGAGGCGATGAACCATTGACGGCTAAACCCGGGGCGTGGGCTATCACTCCCACTGCTGCGGGAGCCAAGCTGAGCGCGGAGTTCCTCTAGCTTGTCCTGGGCGAGGACCGTCGCCAGGGTGAAATGTTCACTGGTCTGACTCGTGCGCACGGCCAGCGACACGCCAACGCTTATCCCTGGTGCCGACAGGGAAAAGACCGCAAGCGCAACGAGAATTTCCACGAGGGAATATCCAGCTTTCCTCCAAGCTGGCATGGGAAACCCCTCCTCTGAAGCCTCAGTGGCGAGCGGAGGAGAGGCGGTTCGCGAACCATCCTTCTTTCGTTACCGTCCCGCCTTTGCTGTCTCCAAGGCTTTGCTTAGCAGTGGCACGACTTCGGCATAGTCTCCGACAATACCGACGTCAGCATTTTGAAATATCGGCGCTTTGGGGTTTTTATTAATCGCGACGACGATGCCTGCACGGCGGATGCCGACCGTGTGTTCAAAGGCGCCACGGATGCCGATGGCAAAGTACAACTTCGGTGCAATCGCCCTGCCGGTGAGGCCGACCTGGTGCTGGCGAGGCAGCCAGCCCAGGTCGGCGATATCACGGGTTGCGGCGAGCGGCGCCCCACCCAGAACTGCGGCCAATTGTTCGATGACCGGCAGGTTCGTCGGCCCACCAATACCTTTGCCTACGCCAACAGCAATCTCGGCTGAGTCGAGCGCTGCCGCCTTCCCTGCCTCCGCACCGGTCTGGGAGAGGACCTTCACTTGACTAGTGACGGCATCGTCCGGCCAGAGCATCTCGATGCGGGCTTGGCGAGCCGGATTGGGGCGCGCTTTTCTCAGCATCCCCGGTCGTATCGTGGCCATCTCTGGTATAGTGCGGGAGAGGATAGGAGCGACAATGTTGCCACCGAAGGCAGGCTTATACTGCAAGAGTCGACCTTGCGCGTTCACGTCAAGATCGACGCAGTCGCCGGTGAGTCCCAGCCCCAAACGCGCGGCCACCCGTGGGGCCAGGTCGCGACCAATCGCGGTCGAGCCTAACAATACCGCCCCAGGCTGGTGCTCCTGGATTGCCCGAGCCAGAAGCGCGGTATAAACGTCGGTGTTGTACGGCGTCAGACGGCGGTCCTCGGCTAAGTACACTACGTCCGCTCCGTAGATCGCCAGGGTGGCGACGTGCTGATCGACGCCGCTGCCCAGCAGGAGCGCTCCGACTTCGCCGCCATACTTGGCGGCCAGTTCGAGCGCTTTGCCCAGAAGTTCCAGGGTCACCGGTCGCAGCGTGTCACCGAGAGTTTCAGCCACAACCCACACCGCTTTGCCGCCGGCAGGGGTTCGCGTGCGTTGCTCGCCGTCGCCATGACTGTCTTCTCCTACCCAGGTGCCGAATAACCCACGCTCCAGAAGAATCTGGACGAGGGTGCTCACCTGCGCCGGCAGGTCGCCTTCGAGAACCTTTTTTTCGCGCGCAACCTCGACGGTCTGCACGGACTCAACCCAAGTGGGTGAACCGGACGCACCAAACAGAGAGAGATCAGACGAGAGATCACTCGCAGTTACGGCCTGGATCGGCTTTTCCTTGGCTTTTTCTCGGTCGGCCTTACT